>CAZZYO010000019.1:24964-44149 GCA_964658255.1 Candidatus Babeliales bacterium | reverse complement strand
GATATGCCCGAGCAGCTGACCTTCCATCGTGTACTCAAAGCTTGTGCCCCAGCGCAGCTCGAGCAGCTTGCCAATGTCGTGCAGGATCGCGCCGGTTACGAGCAGATCGCGATTCACCCCTGGATAGTGGCCTGCAGCGAGCGAGCAGATATCCACAAGGGAAACAATGTGTTCGAGCAGCCCGCCGATCCATGCATGGTGCATGGTCTTTGCCGCAGGGGCCTCGCGCAGGCTGGGCCCTATCGCGGGGTCGTCTAGAAAAAGCCGGAGGAGCTGCTGCAGGTGCGGGTCATTGACGCTTGCAACGTGCGCCTCAAGCCGCGCCCAGAGCTCGTCGAGGTTGTACTCGCTCTTGGGAACGAAGTCGCCGAACTCGAACTCGCCATTGTCCGCAACCAGGTCGGCGCGCCGCAGCTTGTCGACCTTGATCTGCAGCTTCTCCTGGTAGCGGCAGACCTGGCCGCGCAGCTTGACCACGTCGCCCGCGGCGAACTCGCCGGCCTCAGCCGCCTCCCACATGCGTGCTTCCAGTTGGCCGGTGCGGTCGCACAGCGTTAGCGCCAGGTACACGGAGCCGTCAGACTTGGTGCGCATCTGGCGGGTGCCGGCGACAAAGTATCCGGTCACCGTCTGGTTTTCAAGCGCCGCCAGCCCGTCGATGTAAAGCAGCTTCACGCCGGTCCGCCCTACTGCGGCTGCGGCGGGGTAGCCGGCGTGGGCACAGCTGGCCCAAGGGGATCGCCGGTGCCATTGGGCGTGTCCTGGGTGCGGACCGGGGCCTGCTGGCCGTTGGGCGAGTGTGCATCGGGGTTGGCACTCGGCCCGGCCGGGTTAGCTGGCGTGTCCTGTGCTGTGGGTGCGGCAGGCCCAGCAGCAGGTGACGCAGGGCTGGTCAGGGTTGGGTTCGGCGAGGTGGGTGCCGGGTTCTCGTCCGCCTCACGCTCGCTCTTGGTGCGCGTGTCGTCAGAGTAACGAGTCTTGGGACCAGAGGCCTTCACCTTCACTGGGTTCTTCGACGTGTCTCCATTGAGGCCAAGCGGCGCAGCCTGGGTTTGCTTGGTTGCGACCTCATCGGTAGGAGCGGGCGTCGCGGCAAAGGGATCCACCTTGTCTTTATTCTTGACCTTTTTTACTTTGGGCTGGGCCGCACGAGCCGAAAAGCGGGTCTTCTTCTGGTCAGGCTCCGCTGCCTGGTCTACCGTCGCACTCTCCCCATTCCCGTACCGGGCACCATTTGGAGCAGTGGCAGGGTTGGCTGGGGACTGTTCCGCCGCAAGCTGCTGCTCGCCATTCGAGCTGTTGCCGTTGGCCGTGGTCGCGCCCGCATCCTCGGTCTGCGATGCGCCGCTCGGCAGTGTCTCGCGGGGCGCCTGGCCAAAACGAATCTTCTCCTTCTTGCCCGGCTTCATGGTTCCCGCGCTGGCCGTTTGCAACGCGCGGGCTGCGTTTGCTTTTGCAGCGTCACTCGGCTGCACAGCGCCGGTCGCCGCCGGTGTTGCCGCTGCCTGGCCGGTGGTCCCCTGCGGCACGTCCGCCAGCGATGGCACGCCGGCTGGCGGCGCTGCGCTTGCGGTCAAAGGGGCACTATGGGTGACGGTGCGTCCGCGTCCGCCAAAACGCGTCCGCTCCAGCTTCTTCTTCTTTTTGGTCTGTGGCGCCGTGTACGCGCTAAAGATAGGCTTGGTCTGGTTGGGGCTGGCACCGCTATCCACGTAGCCGGGCTTGATGTCGATGTAGGCTTCTTCGCGAAGGCGCTGCAGGTACTGGCGCAGCGCGGGGTTCATCTTCTCCATGCCAACCTGGTCCTGGATCTGCCCTTCCACGTCGCTGAAGGGTGCCAGGCCGCCGGCCTGGTGAGCGTCCACCTTAAGGATTACGTAACCCTGCTTGGTGCGGATCGGCGCGGTGTACTGCCCGGGCTGCAGGGTAAACGTCTGATCCTCGAGCACCTTGGCCAGCTGCCCACGCTTGAACTCGCCCAGCGCACCACCCTGCGGCCCGGTTGGACCACCAGAGCTCACCTTGGCCACGGCAGCGAAGTCCTTGCCAGCCTTGAGCTGTGCTTCTACGTCATTCGCCTTGGTCTCAGCCGTGGCGACCTGTGCGGCGTTGTCCGGGTCCGCGGTCGGGAGCAGAATTTCGCTCAGGCGCACCTGCTCTGGTCGGTCGAAGTCGGCCTTGTGCGCATCGTAGTAGGCCTGCTCTTCACCCTGAGTGATGTTGATGCGCCGCCCTACCTCCTCGCGGATGACCTGCGAGGTGATGACCCGGTTCCGAATGCTGGCCTTGAAGTCCTCAAACGAGACGCCCTGCTGTTCGGCTGCCTTCTGCAGGTCTTCCATGGATTCGAGGTGATTCTGCTTGCGCAGGTCATCAAGCTGGCGGACGGTCTCGGTCTCGCCCGTAATACCGAGCTCTTTACCCTTGGAGAGCAGGAGCTGGTTGTCGATCAGGTCACGCAACAACTCCTTGCGCTGCGAATCGACCTCGGCCTCGGACCAGTTGCGCTGCTTGGCCTGCTGCTCCAGCTCCTGGTTCGCGCGGTCGTAGTCTGCCTGCGAGATGATGCCGTCGTTGACACGCGCAATGATGTCGGCCACGACCGCGCCCTGGTAGGGAGACTGCTGGGGAGCGGCACCGTTCCTGGCATTCTGTTTGGCGATCTTGTCGCCGACGTTGCTCACACTCTGCGCGTGGCCGGTGGCAGTGAGCGCAACCACGGCCAAAGCCGCGGAGAGGAAGGGAGCCAGGAGCAGCGAATTACGAAGCTTGATCAATGGGCGTCTCGAGAGTACGGGTGAAAGGTTGCGTCGGTGGCCGAAGCAGTCTTTTGACTATCTTAATTGCACAATGAAAGCGACGCGAATGCTTTAGCGAGAGCGCCCGCAAAATCATCTTGAGCTGGACCGCTGCCGACTCATCACTCATCATTGACGCGCACGCGTTGTTCACCGCGTCCTTGCTGGTAACACTGAACACAGGCTTCGTCGCGCGGAAGCTCCCTGAGTTGCGGCCGGCAAGCGTCGAGCCCCTGGATCAACGCGCGCTGGAGCCGTAGAAATGCCTGGCCGGCTTCGCTCGCAAAGTTGTTATACTGGATAAGCTTGCCAGAGGACCCCCTCCATTCCTACTCCTATGTCGCCGCGCACCCGCCGCACCACCTTCTCGCTCGTTGTCTTCTTCGCCGCCTGTGGTCTGGGCGGCATGGTGCTCTCTGAGCGGGTTGGCGCGCAATCGGCGTCCAGCGACTCGGAGTTCCGGGACTCGCTCAAGACCTTTGCCAACGTGTACGACGTGGTCTCGCAGAACTATGCCGAGCCCTTGAACGGCGACAAGCCGGACAAGGTTATCTACGACGGCGCGATCCCGGGGATGCTGCGCACGCTTGACCCGCACTCGAACTTCTACGACCCCAAGTCCTACGCCAAGATGCGCGAGGACCAGCACGGCAAGTACTACGGCGTTGGCATGATGATCCAGCCGCAGACCGCTGGCGGCGTGCAGAAGATCGTCGTCGTCACCCCGTTTGAGGGTACGCCATCCTTCAAGGCCGGCATCCGGCCAGGCGACACCATTGTTGCTGTCGATGGCAAGACGACCGACAACGTCAGCTCAGAAGACGTAGCCGGCATGCTCAAGGGGCCCAAGGGCACGCACGTCAAGCTGACCATTGCGCGCGAAGGAACGCCGGCACCGCTCAGCTTTGACCTGGTTCGCGATGAGATCCCGCATAATTCTGTCGACCTGAAATACGAGATCCGCCCCGGCATCGGATACCTTCACGTCACGCAGTTCCAGGAGACGACCGGACGTGAGGTCTCAGACGCGCTGGAGGGCTTCGGCGATCTGAAGGGCCTGGTGCTCGACCTGCGCGGGAACCCGGGTGGCCTGCTTTCAGAGGCAGTCGCAGTCTGCGACAAGTTTCTAAACAAGGGCCAGGTGATCGTTTCGCAGCGCGGCCGCGCCTACCCGGAGCAGGTGTACCGGGCAACACGCGGCAACAACGGCCACACCTTCCCTGTTGTTGTTCTTACGAATCACGGAACGGCCTCGGCGGCCGAGATCGTGTCGGGTGCGCTGCAGGATCACGATCGCGGCCTGATTGTTGGCGAGACCACCTTTGGCAAGGGCCTGGTGCAAACCGTTTTCCAGCTCTCGGATAACACGGGCCTTGCGCTGACGACCTACCACTACTACACGCCATCGGGGCGGCTTATCCAGCGCAACTATAACGGCGTCTCGCTCTACGACTACTACTACAACCATGACAAGCCGCAGGAGACCAAGGATCGCGAGGTCAAGCAGACTGACTCCGGGCGCACCATGTACGGCGGCGGCGGCATTACTCCTGACATTGCGTTTGAAACGCCAAAGTCCACACACATCCAGGACGTGCTGCTGGCGCACTACACCTTTCTCGACTTCTCCAAGCATTATCTCTCGACCCACACCGTCACAAAGGACTTCCAGGTTGATGAGGCCGTGCTGAGCGAGTACAAGCAGTTTCTCACCTCGAAGCAGATAAGCTACACCGACGCTGACCTGACGCCGGTGCTCGATTGGGTGAAAACAAACATCAAGGCGGAGCTGCTTACATCACAGTTCGGGCAGCAGGAAGGCCTGAAGGTTCGGGCCAACTATGATCCGATGATCCTGAAGGCGCTCAGCGTTATGCCCCAGGCGGCGACGCTTGAGGACACCGCGGAAAAGGTCGAGGCACAGAAGCAGGCTGCCAGGTCTAACCTTCCTTCCACCATGTAACAGCTCGCGGCGCAGCATAAGAGCCGGGCGCCTGAGGGCGTCCGGCTTTTTTCTGCTCCGTCGAAAGCCCAGAGGAAACGGATGAATTTGCGCTTTGCCACCGAAGCCGATACACAAGCGCTCGTCTCGCTTATCAACACTGCCTTCCAGGTCGAGAAATTCTTCAAGATCGGCGAGCGTACCAGCACCGAGGACGTCGCACAGCACCTGGTCGCCGGCCACTTCCTGCTGCTCGAGGACGAGCATGGTCTCGCCGGGAGTGTCTACATCGAGGTGAAGCGCGAACAAGGCGAGCCGCGCGGCTACTTTGGCATGCTGTCTGTCAATCCGGCGCGCCAGCGTGCCGGCGTGGGGCGTCGCCTCATCGCTGCCGCCGAGGAGTTCTGCCGCGAGCAGGGGTGCCGGTATATGGATATTTCCATTGTTGACCTGCGTACGGAACTGCCCCCGCTGTACGAGAAGTTCGGTTACCGGATCAGCGGAACAGCACCCTTCCCTGAGGACGAGATGCCGGTAAGCCAGCGATGCTCGTTCATTCTGATGTCAAAGGAACTAGGGCACAGTTAGCCCACGGGCGGACGTGTGTAGTTTAGCGGAGTTGAGCGTATGTTACCCGATCTGAGCGGTGTACCTGCCGCTGTGCCTGATTCAAGAATGAATAGCGGGGACGACGGGTGTGGCGCAGACGGTTATGGCAGGCGAGCAACGCTCGAGACGACCAGAGACTTGGACATTTGGGAATAATACGTGGCGACGTTGATCTCGCATATGCGCTTGTCAGAGGTGAGCTGAGGCACTTATGGCCAAACTGGCCAACACGTCTGACGCTGCGTGGTCTGCTGGACTTCGGAAACACTCTGTGCGTGGTCGTCGCACTCCACTATTTACCTTTGACGCTGCCTACATCCTGATGTAAGAACCCTCATTCCTAGTAGCAGACCTCGGAAAGATTATCCTGAAGAGCTTCTCGATCATCGCAAGGTCGCGGCAATTATGGCTGCCTTCCAGGGCCGTTGCCTTCTAGCCTTCGCTAACAAACCACAATTGCAGTGGGTTGGTCATATCTGGCCGCGCGCTGCAGGCAGCCGCCCCCCAAGCTCAGCTTCTAGGCTCATTGCAGCAGGCATGGGCTGCGGAGCCTCAGCGCATGCCATCCTAGTGCACCTGGAACACCGCAGCTATAGTCTGCGATCGCTCCGCAGGCATCACGATTTCCAAATAGCCGGGATGCTGAGTCCAGTGCAGACGCCGCGTGTTGCCAAGTAGGGTGACCGTTTTGATTGGCGTTTGCAGCAGGTGCGCCGCACTGCCCAGCGAGAGGATGCGAATCCTCTGACCCGCTCTGGGTAAGGAAAGTGCGAAGACGTTTACGGATCCATCTTCTGCTTGGGTGAAGCGGAAATCCCGCGGCCCAAATCGAAACTCGGCCTGCTTCTTGCCCAGCTGTCCCTGCGGGAGCGTCCGCAACTCTCCCTTCTCATCCAAGCTCCCCTCGCCGAATTTCACCCAGGCGCGACTCCCATAAACAGCGGAGCCGTTGGTCTGCATCCAATGCCCCACCCGCCCCAGCATTTGCACGCTGCCGGGGTCCAATGATCCATCCGGTCGAAGTGAGATGTTGACAGCATAGGCACCGCCACGAGAGATCACCTCAAGCATGTACAGCACCAGGGCGCGCGCGCTGTAGGTAAAGTTGGGTGCGTAAAACCAGTCCCCCACAGCGTTTTCTCCCAACCATATCTGGTCCGTCTTGATCGTTTTTGGGAAGGTTCCCTCAAAGGTGGTAGCGACCCCTCGAACGGGAGGATGGAACTTGATAATGCTAAACGTATCAACCTTGCCATGCTTCTTCAGTGTTCGATTGTAGTAATCCGCAATCACCCGTTGCACGCAGTCACACTTGTACCCTGTACCCGTCGCATAACCGCTGAACGGATGAGTCGAGTCGCCATCGGTGAAGATGAAGTCTGGATCGTACTTGTCGATTACGTCCAGGATGCGAAGAGCCCAGCGAGTCGCATACCAGTGGGCGTACTCCAGGTGATTCTGAAAGATGCCTTCCTCCGGACGATAGGTCGCATTGGCTACGCCCTTGTACTCTCGCAGATCGATACCGTACAGGAGCCTTGGGTCGTAGCCCTCCCACCATTTTCCCTTTCCATCCGCCATGGTTTCGTGAGCGTCATAGGGGACATTGGCCCTCGGACCCGTCGGGTCGCTCCCGAATGCCGGCTGATACCACCACCAGGTGTATTCGTGGTGAAAGGCTACCCCGTAATGCATCCCAGCCTCGCGGGCTGCACGGGCCCATTCCTGGAGGAAATCCCGGTGTGGCCCGATGTTCACCGAGTTCCATGGCTGGTATTTGGAATTCCAATTGTCGAAGTTGTCATGATGCACTCCTTGAATAATCAAGAAGCGGGCGCCCGCATCATGATATGTGTGCACCAGCTTCACTGGATCAAGCTTGGTCGGATTCCAGGTGTGCAGGATTTCCTTATATCCGGAGACGGAGGGTGGCCCATATTCAGCCAGGTGATTCTTGTAGGCAGGTGTGCCCGGCTGGTACATCTTCCGGGCATACCAGTCTCCGCTCCGCCCCGCAGACTGGGGGCCAAAGTGAACCCAGATCCCGAATTTTGCTTCCCGCAGCCACGCCGGATCGGGCCCAAAGTTTTGCTCGATCGAATCCCATGTTGGCTGGAATGGACCGGCCTCAATCGGGAAATCCATTTTGACCTCTGGGAAGGTCTTGGGATCCTGCATAGTGACCGAGTCCGGCGGGAGGGGCGAGGCTGTCTCTGGGATGGGAGCCGGAGGCGGCAGTTGGCTAGTCACTTGCCCCAACAGCGGACTGTAAAGGGTTAGGGCTAACGTAGCTGAAGCCAAAGATAAACCGCGACGCACACTCTTCATTATTCCTAAAGCCTAATGCAAGGTGTGCTTACCGCCGCAAGGATTTAAACAACTGCTAGTGCGAATGTTGCCTTGCCTGGCATGCTCGCTGCACCTGCACTGGTTCGCCAGTTCACACTGGCTTAAAGTCCCAAGCAGCTGACCGCGGACTTGGTGAGCGCTCCTAACAGGCGCGGACGTACGGACGGAGTTGATGACTCCGACAGTGGAGCTGGTCATGTTGCGCGGATTTAGACGCCCACTGCGTCGTAGGCGTCTATGGAAGGCTTCGCCATGAGTGCGTTAGTAAATTCTGGGGAACTTATGAAGCTGGAGTGTTCCTGTGCAACAGGATTACGTGTCTGCTAGCTGAGGCGGAGACAAACAGCAGGTCCACCCGGATGAGGTTGACCCTCCACGGCGATCGAACCTCGCCATCAAGCGCAGTAAGCTTCTGTCCTTAAGACCGTCGGCGGTGAGCGATCTGGAGAGACGATGCGTCGATCCGGTCAGGCGTAATTTCAGGAGACGGGGCATCGCGCTTATCGGTCTTCTGCTTGGCGCACGTAGCTGGCAAATAACCTTGCCGACTTGCCGACGCGCCGACCCGGCTCTTGTTTTCAGGCAGGGTGATCTGCTTACACACTTAACGCTTTTGCAAGACTCGCTGATTTGCGACCCACGCAAGCGCTTCGACCGCCGTCCGGTCGCTTGGATCGAGCGATAAGGCCAGACGCAACTCCTGCTCGCCGGCATCCAGGTCGCCGTTATGGCACTCAGCCAGCCCCAGGCGTTCGTGCAGCCCTGCCTTGAGGATACAATCGCCGCATACGGTAATCCCCTGCTGCAGTGCGGCCACGGCAGCGGGCCACTGTTGTTGCTGCATGGCGGCGTACGCCTGATTGCCGAGTTCACGCGCCCGGTCGGTCTGCTGATTTTCTACTTTCACATGGTTGAAGCGCTGCAATAACTCTGAAGCTTCAGAAGGCTCCTTTTGACGCAGCGCTTGAGAGAGCGAAAAAAGCGCTTCTTCCTGAGAAGGATCGATCGCAATCACGTGCCGCCAAGCGGCGATTGCGTCATCCTGCTGGTGCAATGACTCGTGTGCCTCCCCGAGCAGTAAGTATGCCTGAGCATTCTGAGGCTGCTGCACCACAACCTTGGTTAGCAATGCAATGGCAGCTTGCGGCCGCTGGTGATCTTTCTCGAACACCGCGGCAAAGAGTGCGGCATCCGCATCTTGCGGCGCGAGTTGCAAAGCGCGCGTAAATTCGGCCCGCGCCTCAGGTACGCGTCCGGCATCGGCCAACATACGCGCGTGGTTCAGATGCACCTGCGCATTGCGTGGGTCGAGCCGGATGGCATGCTCTACCTCTTCGAGCGCGCCCTTTTGATCGCCCGAGTCTGCGAGCGCAATGGCCAGGTTCAGGTGCGCCTGCACAGAGCGCGGCTTCTGCTCGACCACGCGGCGAAGCAGCGCAGCAGCCTCTGTTCCTTCACCCAGCCGCCCTTTCACCTGGGCCAGCAGCGTAAGTACTTTGCTGTCGTGGGGATCCGCAGTAGCAGCGCGTGTGAGCGGCACTTCTGCCTCTGCCAGGCGACCCTGGGAGGCAAGCGCCTTGCCTTGTTGCAGCAGCGCTTGGGAGTCGGGCTGCTGCTGCGCACTCGCGGTCAGCATGCAGAGACAGAGCACCATGCCCACGTAAAGGCAGGGATGGGCGCCAGCGCACATGCGAACGGTCGTGGTGTCTCGCGTTCGCAAGAGATGCCGCGATCGGATACAGGCCTTTTCTGACTCAGACGTTAGTACATTCATGCTCTACAGACTTGTATGATAGCTAAACTCCATGAGCTTCTATCACTTTCTTCGTGCGGCTTCTCTGTTGGTCATACCATGTTTCGGCGCGCTCCGCGCAAACGCATGGCAGGCAGGGAACCCTCAAAGCGGCGCCAGTACAGGGTCGGCTGCCGCTCCTGTGTACGACGCGCATCATCGCCCGGTCACTGCCGGTGGCTTTGCCGCCTCCGGACCGATGATCTTTAAGGATATTGCCAAGCAGGCTGGCCTCTCTAATTGGCGCCACACGCTCGGTTCGTCTTCCAAACAGTACATCGTCGAAACTGATGGGTCGGGCGTCGCCCTGATTGATTATGACAATGATGGCTGGCTTGATATTTACCTGGTAAATGGATCGACGGTAGAGGCGGTTGCAGGACGCGCGCCCGCGGCCAAAGCAGCCCTGTTTCACAACAATCATGATGGCACCTTTACCGACGTTGCCGCGAAAGCCGGCGTTACGAACGAACGCTGGGGTTACGGCGCAACCGTGGGAGACTATGACAATGACGGATGGCCTGACCTGTATGTAACTAACCTGGGAGGTAATCGCCTGTACCACAATAACCATGATGGTACTTTCACCGACGTTGCCGCTCAAGCAGGCGTCGCGGTAGGCGCTTGGTCGATGGGTGCAAGCTTTGGAGATTATGACGGCGACGGACGTCTTGATCTGTTTGTGCCCGGTTACGTGCAGTTTGACTTTGCGCATCCGCCGCAGCCGGTTACGGCGACTGCTTCATTCTCCACTTGCGAGTTCCGCGGAGTGGCCACGTCCTGCGGACCGCGCGGCCTGCCGGGTGAAGCGGATCATCTGTTTCACAATAATGGCGATGGCACCTTTACGGATGTAAGCGAGGCTGCCGGCGTGGGAGATGCGCAGCATTTCTACGGCTTTACCGGGCTCTTTGCCGATGTGAGCAATCACGGACGAGTTGATCTGCTCGTAGCAAATGACTCGACACCTAATTATCTGTACGTAAACCAGGGTGGAGGCAGGTTTGTCGAGCGTGGGGCGGCTTCGGGTTTCGCCTTCAACAAGGCCGGACGCGAGGTCGCAGGCATGGGCCTTGCCGCAGGAGACTACGACAATGACGGCCGGCTCGATCTTGCGCTTACTGACTTCTCTGACGACAACAAGCTTATCTATCACAACGATGGTGACGACAACTTTACCGAGGTAAGTGAAGGGATGGGAGTGGCGGAGAGCAGCACGCCGTTCCTCGGGTGGGGCGTTGGCTTTCTGGACTATGACAACGATGGATGGAAAGACCTAATGATGCTGAATGGTCACATCTATCCAGTCGTCGACAAGATGCCCTGGGGCACAAGTTACAAGGAGCGTCCGCTGCTTTATCGTAATCGAAGCGGCAAGCACTTTGACCTGGTGCCGGCGGTTCAAGGATCAGGGCTTGCTGTTTTGGCGTCTGCGCGCGGTGCTGCTTTTGGAGACTTATTCAACGAAGGCAAGGTCGACGTGGTTGTGAACAACCTGGATGAATCGCCAACGCTCTTACGCAATGAGAGTGCTGACACGCACATGTGGGTGTGTTTCAAACTCGTCGGCGGCCCGGGCAGCCCGCGGGATGGGGTGGGGGCCAAACTTTTTCTGCAAGCCGGCGGCATGGTGCAGCGAGAAGATATTCTGAGCGGCGGCAGCTTTTTGTCTTCCAGCGATCAGCGGGCTCACTTTGGGCTGGGCACCGCGCGCAAGGTGGATAGCCTTGTAATCCACTGGCCCAGCGGGCGGATACAGACCGTTGCGGTCCCGCTGGTCAATACCATCTACACCATCTCGGAAGAGCGCGGGATCCTTGCCTCGTCAAACACGGCAAAGATCCCGGCTACAATCAAGCCACATCGTAAGTAAGTTCATACTTGTTTGATGACACTCTTATCGGAATAGACAATCACCGGCTGGGCGGCCGTCACCTCCACAATGATTTTTCCACTCTCGCAATGCACCGGATGGTTGCTCCTGCCCGTCAGTGTCATTGCCCTCGCGGTGATATTGTCCTTGTCCCACTGGCTTGGCAGCGGATAGGTCAGCCGGCGCGCCGTGCGCGCATAAAACGCCACGCGCTGCGCATCGACCGGACAGCAGGTAGAGCCATCGCGCGCAATCTCGATGCCATCGACCGTGGCCGAGTAGGAGTGGCTCGAATCGTCGCGAATGATCTGCGAGTTCTGCTCTAGGATTAAGCGGCGCATGCTGCCTTGACTCTCATACCCCTCGACCGAAAGCCGGTGCAGCTTGCCATAGGGCAGCACGACCAGGTAGTAGAACTCTGCCATACTGGCGCGATCGCTGCTGGCCTCAAACCAGAGCGAAGAGCGCGTGTTCCAGAACAACTGCAGCCCCGCCTCGTTGAGTGCCGTGCCGCCCGTGCCCCAGATGGTGCGGCCGCGATACACAGTAGCCACCAGCGGGATCGCCTCGCCGCCAAACGGAGCCGAGCTGATCCCCGGACCATCCATCGAAACCGCCAGCCGCCCCACAAACGGATAGCGCATCTGCTCCGAGGTAACTTCAACTCCATGGGCGTGGAACTGATCGAGTATCTTGAACTTGCCATCGACAAGGTTCTTGTACCCGCTCGCCGGGTGCTCGGGGTCCCAGTCATTGCGCACCGCGAACCAGGACATTGCATCGATCAAGATAGCGTCACTGATCTTGTACCGGTCCATGGTGTAGGCGATGCGGCGGCTGCCCCAGCCACCCTCCATGAACTTGGCCATGCCCACGACGTAAGAGTCCTCCCCGTCCCAGGCTCGACTCTTCCAAATCTTTCCATCAGGCCGGCGCGCAATAAAGGCATCGTCAAAGATAGGGCTGCTCTTATAGGCATCGTCGTAATTCACGTTGAGAGTTACGTTCGCGTTGAGCGCCTTTGTTTGATCGATCATGGCGCGCAGCTCTTCATAGGTGCCCAGGCTCGTATTGATCTTGTCTTCTGAAGGAAAGCCCGTGTCCTGCCCGTCATAGGCCCAGCCGCTGATAAAGCCGGTCTGCGGGGCGTGGTCGGTCAGCATGGCGATGTCGTTGACGATCTGCCGGCTTTGCGCAAAGGTTGAGCGCGGTGCAGGCGCGGTCTTGTTTCTACCCGCGAGAATGTAGACAAACCGGTTCTCGAAAAAGCTCGTCGGTCCCTGCGGCACGCGTGCCCGCACGATCTTTGCCCCGGTCAGCCAGGGCTGGTCTTGTCCAGCGCACGTAAAGAAATCAAAGCGCGTCGAGGGCATCTGCCCCACGATCAGGTTCGGCGTCTCTGCCGTGCCGCAGACATCGTCTCCGCCGTCGTTCATCGCGTAACAGCGGCCGCCATGCACACGGTATACCTGCACGGTGCCGAGCAGGGCGCGTCGGCTGCCCGGGTTGCCGGAGACCTCGGTTTCGGTCCCGTCCATGCAGCTTGTCACGTGCATCACGCAGCCAACATCCTGCTGACCCACCATGCCGACAGGCAGCTCCGCGCTGATGCGGCCGAAGTATTCGTTATCGTTGAATCGGAACGCCTTGGCCTGCTGCAGGCGAACGAAGGACCCGCCATGCCGACCCTCGGCAAACCAGGCTGGGCCGTCTTCTTCGCGGACCGAGAGCAACTGAGGCAGCGCCACTTCAATCAGCTCAAAGCCGGGCTGCTCCCGGACTTCGTCGAGCGTCAGGGTGAGCGACGAACCCTTGAGCGCGTAGCGCAGTTTGAAGCTCACCGCGGGCTTCCCGGCGAATTGCAGTGTGTAGGTGAAACCTGCATCCGAGCCTGCCTGCTCGACACGGGGAGCGGCCAGCGGCACGGTCTGGTAGGCGCGCGGCGCGAGCTGGCACACGATGGCGCTCAGCGGGCTCCCGCCCCAGAAGCGCTGCCCCTTGTAGCCATAACTGTAAGGGCTTCCGTCGGATGGATCGAAAGTCATTGCAAGCTGATCGTTGCTGAGGCGGAGGGGATGGGCTGGTTCGGTACGAGGCGCGGACTGCGCGAAGGCGGTGCGTGCAAGACTGCTGGCGAGTGTGCCCGCTGTCAGCGCGCGGGTGCCGGCAAGGCCAGCTGCGCCGGCGAGAAGATCCCTGCGGTTCATAGTGAGATTTTCCCCTTATGGTCTAACAATGAAAGAGCCGGAAGCCGAGAGAGAAGGTGCCTGCAAGGCGCCTTCATCACTCTGCTCCCGGCCTGTGTTGTGGCGCCGGCGTGACCCGAGCTAGAACCGCAACTTGCCTGCGAACTGCAGCTGCCGCGGGTTGTTGGCGATGCCCGACACGACACCTGCGTTGGTATCTCCCAGGTTCGGATCGGGCGTGCCGTAGTTGGTGATGTTGAGGGCGTTGAAGGCCTCCGCACGCAACTCGAAGCTGAGCGACTCCTTGATGGGGAATGTCTTGAACAGCGACACATCCTCGTTGTAGTCGTTTTCAGCTCGCAGGCTGTTTCGCCCGACATTGCCAAAGGTGAAATTGGCAGGAGTAGCAAACGCAGCGGTGTTAAAAGCGCGGGTAATGGTGGGATGGGAGACGCGAGGATTACCTACGAGATTAGGCCGCTCATACCCACTGTTCACGCCGATGTTGGCCACATCCCCATTGACGTACACCGTGTACGCCTGGCCATTCCCCAGTTGCGAAACGCTGTTGACCTGCCAGCCACCCAGGACATAAGAGGCAAGGCCATGATTGAGGTAAGGCTGCCCCTTGCCGACAGGTAATGCGTAGAGCACCGAGAAGGAAGCGAACTGTGGTACGTTGTAGGCGGACACGGCTCGGTTGGAGCCTGGGTCATAGTAATTTTGGATGGCAGCATTGCCTCCCGGGCCATTTTCTCCGCCGAAGCGGCCGCTGCTATCGTCAATTGCCTTGGAGAAGGTGTAGGAGAGCAGAAACTCTAGACCGTGAGTCATCCTGCGCTGCAACTTAACCTGCAGCGCATGATAGTTGGCATTGGCGTTTGTGCTGTCATAGACGAAAGTTGTCATCCATGGGTACGGCCTTTTCGCGTTGATCTGCTCCAGGGTGCCGGGTCCAGGAGTCACATCGCCGTTTGCTGTACCGCCGTAGTCGAGCCGGTTGGAAACGCTGCCGACATAGCCGACTGAGACCAGTGTGTTTGCATCGACAGTCTTTTCTACCTGCAGGTTCCACTGCTCGGAGTAAAGTGTTTTGTTCTTCTGGCTGTAGAAGAAGTTGAAGTTGGTAAACGGTGTGCCGGAGGTGAGCGGGCTGGCTACATTTGAGAGCGCAGAACTTACCGAGCTAGGCGCGGATCCGATGGTGTTGTAGTACGTGCTGGTGGAACCATTGGCGGGCCAGGAGTTGATCGAGTTGGAGAAGGTCTGGCTCAGCCCGTTTAACGTGTCATAGACGATGCCGAAGCCGCCGCGTACGACCGTGGTTGGCTGGACGAGGTAAGCAAACCCGAAACGAGGGCCGAAGTCGGTGTACTCGGACTGCGGCGCGCGCGTTGGATTGGAAGCGACGATGATGTGGCTGCCGGCAGCCGAACCGTCATTGCCGAGCGTGGCGAGCAGGTCCGCCTGGGCATCGGTGCTGGTGCCCGGAATGCAGGGCGCCATGCTGGTCGCAGCACACGCTGAAGGCAGCTTGCCGCCGCCGATCTCGTAGTTGCCGGTGTCGAAGTTGAAGCCGTTGTTGACGCCATTGGTCAGGTTGGGCTGGTTGATGTGGTCGTAACGAAGGCCATAATTCAAGGTCAGCTTCGGCGAGGCCTTCCAGGAGTCGCCTGCGAAGACCGCGTAGGTCGGGATGCTGTATTTAATGAGATTGGTAAGCCCAAAATTCCCTTGGTTGGGCAGACCAAGCAGGGCCGAGGCGAGCGAGTTGCCGGTACTCGCCTGATTGTTCGGGTCCGCGGTCTGGGTGTTGGTGAAGTTGAGCGATTGCCCGCTGCCTTGCTGCGAGCGATATTGATCGATCACGGTCGACCCAAAGGTGAAGTTATGCCGGCCCACCTGCCAGCCCAACTGCCCGGATACCGACCACGACGAGTTACGACGCAGCGCCGGGCCGCCCAGGCCGGAGCCACCATAAGGAGAAGAAAGGCTGATGCCCAGGGGACCAAACGTGGACAAACCTTGGAAGCCTTCTTGCTCGAGCGGGCCGAGGCCGACACTGGACTGGTTGATGAAAATGAATCCGCGGCTTGCCCGTCCGCCATCGACGGTGAGTAGCAGCTTGGGGCTGAAGACGTGCGTGATACCCGCCCCAATATTCAAGCCGTTGAAGTCGCTGAGGCTGGTCACCTTGTTAGTCGAGGGATTACTGTTGACGACGAACATGTTGGACCATCGAAAGAAGACGGTGTCTTTCTTGCTCACTACCTGGTCAATCCTGCCCTGGTAGTTATTTGAGTTATCGAAGTAAGGCGACCGGAGAATCTCGTTCTGGTTCGCGCTGTTCAAGGGAACGTTCGGCGCGTCAAAGTAATTCTGGATGTACTGCTGCACCTGGGTGTTGATGCGGTCTGCCGGGATCACATTGCCGGCGAACTGCGTACGTGTATACCCGTTGCCAGCTGCATTGACGGCTGTCGTGGCCGGGTCAAAAATAGGATTCGGCAGCAGCGAATTGCTGAAATCACCGCTGATCTCTGCCGCTGTTGGAACGGTGTATAGGTTGTTGGACGGCTCGAGGTAACGCCATCCTTCGTAGGCGAAGAAAAAGAAAGTCTTGTCCCGGCCGTCATAAAGGTGCGGGAACCATACAGGGCCCCCGACCGCGCCGCCGAACTCATTCTGGTGGAAGGGCGCGGCGGCGGAAGCTTTTCCATTGGAGTCGAAATCGGAGAAATGGTTGCGCGCGTCGAAGTCGTTGTTGCGGACGTACTCCCAAGCGCTGCCGTGCAGATGGTTGGTGCCGGACGAGGTCACCAGGTTGACGACGCCGCCCAGCACTGATCCAAAGGAGGGATCGTCATTGTGCGTCTGCACCTTGAACTCGGCGACCCCATCGATGATGGGCAGCACGGTGTAGGTGGTGGTGCGGAAATCAGTGTTGACCACGCCGTCAAGAAGGTAGAGCGTCTCGCGGTTCTGCTGGCCGTTGAGCGACGGATTGGAGAAGGCGCTCCCCGGCAGCGCGACGGTCGAACCATCGTCGGTGCCCTGGTTGGCGCCCTGGCTGGTAGAGACCGGGGTCGCGCCCGGCACCAGCGTAAGCAGTTGGGTAAAGTTGCGCCCGTTCAGCGGCAGATCGTTCACCGCCGCCCGGCCGATCACCGTGCCTACCTCGCTCGTGGTCGGGTCAAGCAGCTGCGCGCTTGCCTGTACCTCGACGTTTTCTGTGCTCGAGCCCGGCTTGAGCATGGGATTGATCGCCAGGCTCTGGTTCACATCGAGCTTGATCCCATCTTCTGTGATCGACTGGAAGCCCTCCTTCGTGATGACCACGCGGTAGTTCCCGGGGGGCAGTACGGGGAGGACATAGTTGCCGGCGGCGCCGGTGGTTACTGTGCGGGAAGCCTGAGTGTCGACGTTGGTGGCCTGAACCGATGCGCCACCGATCACCGCGCCGCTCGCATCTTCCACCGTACCCGAGATCTGGCCAGAGGTGCTCTGCGCCAGACCGTTACCGCAGCAAAGCGCCATCCCCGCAAGACCCAGTACGCAGGTGCCCAACTTCTTGTGTTTTACGATGTTCATCGGTCTCCGATACAGCCAAATTGAAGCTTTCACGCTGGTGCACTGCTCAATAACACAGTTTTCAGGAAGGTATCTACAAGCCAGAGTACAGTCAAGAACAAAAAGTAAGCGCTAAAGTTCACAGTTACTTAGGTTTCGCCTAGGACAGCCGGGCTATCTGCACTCACCCCTCTTTTCCTGGTTTCGGTACTTTGCAAGTCCTGGCGGCCCCGGTTTCGTCACACGCAGCATTTCTCCATCGCGTGGGGCGCAAGCGCAACCTTCCGTGCTAGGATTCGGCATTCGTCCGAGTGTGTACCACCCCCCCGCCTATGCTCAACGATTCAAGGAGACCAGTTTGCGCTTTCTACCGCTCGTCGCTGCCCGCGTCCTTCCCGTTGTTTCCACGCTCGCTCTGCTCACCGCCCTCCCCGCTCTGAGCCAGGTTGTCATCGCGCCGCCCCTTCAGATCGGCTCTGCCAACCCCGTCACCGCGGAGCCGCTGGTCTCACGCCCTTCGACCACCCCCTGCACCGTGCCACTGTTCACCAATCAGAAGTTTGCCGACTTCAACGCCCAGACCTTTACGTATGCGCCTCCGTCCTGTGCGGGTCCCTGGGCCAAGGTGGTCTTTACTGCCGATATCACCGTGACCGCCGGACGCCAGTATGACCATAGCGCCGCCTTCTTTCTGGGGGGCGCCACGCTCTACCGCGGCACGACGCCGGAGCCGCGCGCGGCGTTCAGTCCGTCATGGCATGTGGAGAACGATGTAACCGACCTTTCAGCGCTCTTCCACGCCAAGCAGGCGGGCGAGGCGCATATCGATGGCGAGGTCGACTCGACCTACACCGGTGTGACCTATGCCAACGCGGCGCTACAGTTCTATCCCGTCTCCGCCAAGGACCCGGCGCCGGCCGTGCCCGATGCCGTCTTTGCGCTACCCCAGGGTGATCCTTACACCTTCTACAGCACCACCAGCCCGCTCAGCGTCACGCTCACGCTGCCTACCAATGTCGAGCGCGCTTACCTTGACCTGATCGCGCAGACGGACGAATTCTGGTACACCTGCGTGCCAAACGATGCCGCCGCGGCGCTCCAGACCTGCGGAGGCGACGCCTTCCGCGAGACCGACATCTCCATCGATGGCCAGCCCGCGGGCATAGCGCCGGCCCGGCCCTACATCTACACCGGCGGGATCGATCCCTATCTCTGGGCGCCCATCACCGGGCTCCAGACCCTGGACTTCAAGCCCTACCGCGTAGACCTGACCCCGTTTGCGGCGCAGCTCTCGAGCGGCGGCAAACACACCATCCAGGTCACGGTTGTGAATACCCAGAGTACCTACTTTGCAACTGGCAACCTGCTGCTCTACACCGATCCGGGCAAGAAGATCGTCACCGGACGCGTGACGACCAACACGCTTTCGGCCCAGCCCAGTCCGCAGGTGAGCGAAAATCTGCACCTCGATGGCAGCAACTACGGAACTGCAACGGTGACTGCAACGGCTAAGCGCAGCTTCCTGGTCTCGGGTGAGGTGGACACCTCGCACGGCAAGATCACGACGACGGTAGAGCAGAGCGTTGGATTCTCCAATCAGCAGAACTTCACGATCAGCGCCACTAATTACGTGCAGGACATCACCCAGTGCACCACGGTAGACACCAAAACCACGACCGCGAAGGATGCAGGACAAGAAGTTACCGAACAGCATCTCTCCTGGCCGATCACCGTCAACATCGGCATCGCGTACAAGGCCGATGGCAGCGGTGTACAGACCACGACCACCGACCAGGCCGATCTGGCCACCAACCTGCTAACGCATCCGGGGGCCGGCATCGCAGGAGATCTGCTCACCCTGGGCGGCGAACAGGTCAAGTCTACCGACCAGCTCAGCTTTAGTCCCACCTTCAGCATCACCGGCCACACCGGGCAGAAGTCCAGCGCGCTCGATGTACAGTACAGCAGCCGTGATGGCTACTACGCCCGCAGCCTGTCTGCCAAGGACGGCCTGCTAACCAACGTCATCACTGTTCCGTAGGCGTCTCCCTTCGTGGCGCGGCTTG
>CAZZYO010000019.1:0-24954 GCA_964658255.1 Candidatus Babeliales bacterium | reverse complement strand
GTCGCGAGCCGCGCGCCCAAGGGGAAGGCTCCGGTTCCCCCTGAGGGAGTCAACGGAGCGACCGTGCCAGGTCAACAGCATTGCCATCGCTCGTTGGACAGGTGGTCCTTTCGAGAGCAAACGAAGTGGAGCTTGCAAATGACGCGTGCTCTTGTGAAACATGGAATGACCGAACGTAAGAAAATTCTCGTCATTCTGCTCTGTACAGGTTTGAACCCTTGTCACCTTGCTGCAGAGCTCAGCATCTCAAAGCAGGCTGTTTACAAAGCGATAGCGTCACTGCCAGATGTTTACAAGTTTGCCTGAACTAGGCCGATGACCACCTCAGGCCTACCCTGCTTTCTGTTGGTCAGCTCGTCTAACCCACCAACTAGGTCCTCGGCCTAAGGTGGGTGTAGCGTTTCAGCATTTGCATGCTCTTATGACCGCTGATTGCAGACACTTTCTGATCCGATAGGCCCGATTCTACGAAGCGACTCACCGCCTTGTGGCGGAGATCGTGAAAGTGTAAGTCCTTCAGCCCCTGTTTGCTCTTGATCTCCTGCCATACCCCATCGAATGCGTATGGAGCTCGGTGACCTTGCCTTCCAGGTTCCCCAAAGAAAATCAGATCGGTGTTTGCCGGTTGGATCGGATGATTCACCGCGCTTTGAAGAAGCTTTGCAGCAGCGATGGTCAGCGGTACTGTTCGCGGAGTCGTGTTCTTCGTTCCAAGCAATCGGACGATACGTCGGTTGATATCGACCTGTATCCGCCGTAAGGTCACGATCTCTGAGGTCCGCATACCGGTCTCCAGAGCAATGCGTATGATCCAGCCCAGCATGGGGTGAGAGTGAGCATCGACGGCCGCAACGAGCCTCGCTTCTTCGTCCGGTGTCATGCGGCGGTTGCGTCCGGGACCGAGCTCAGCTCGCCTGATGTTCACGACGGGATTTGAAGGTAGCCCGACATCCCACTCTTTAGTTGCGACCGTGTAAAGGTGCCCGAGGATGGCCAAATCAAGGCGCACTGTGTTGTTGGCACTTGGCTGAGGCTTCCCCGCCGGACTGAGACGGTCGTCACTGGCCAGCCGCAGGTCTCTGAACTTTGCAATCAGCTCCTGGTTAAGCGCGGCTAACGAGTATTTGCCGAGGTGCTTGATGAGGATTCGCGATCGTTTCACATCGCCAGGTTGAGACGTCGATCGTTTGGTTGGCACGACTTCTGCGAGGTACCGCTTCAGAGCTACCTCAACGGTCATGCGATCCGCCGTTGCGCGCTGGATGTATGCACCGCGCACCATCTCGTCTTCAGTGCGGCGAGACTAGTCTTCGGCGTCCCGCTTGGTCCGGAACGTCTTGGCGGTTGTCGGCCATCCTGCCCTCCCAATGACCGCCTTCCAGGTGCCTGAGTCAGTTTACGAGGGTAGCCATCGCTGTCCAGTACAGCGCTTTGCAGCGTCACTTTACCGAAATTGTTCCGAACGGTGTAAGGTACAGTCGGCTAGAAACAGAAACGAACAGGTTTAGCGAGGAGAAAACACTCACTAAAACCTCCTCATTTGAGAAACTTATCTTTCTGGTGCCGGGAGGGGGGGTCGAACCCCCACGAGGTTACCCTCGGCGGATTTTGAGTCCGCTGCGTCTGCCAGTTCCGCCATCCCGGCAAGTACCCTGCCGTCCCTGAGTCTCGCATAGTGCGTTCAACGGAAGCAACCCGCGCCTCCGGCTCACAGCCGTCGAGGCCTACGCAGTCAGGTGCCTGAGGCTTCGCGCTTCCAGCGCAGATGCGCCCTGCTCACGACCAAGCTCAGCTACGCGTTGGCGGTGCACTACCGCCATCAGGTTCATCCCGATCAGGTTAGCGATCGCGTCAGAAAAGGCGAAGCTGATCACGTGCGTGCCCTGCTTTCCGAGCGCTGCACGCTCGGCGAGCATCGGGCTTTTGCGCCCCATCATGCGTGCCAGTGGGTCCGCGATGATCACCTGATCAAACCTTTCCGCGAGCAACGCGTTGGTCGGCGAACCCATACCGCCGTCCATGAAGACGCGATTCCCAATGTTGACCAGTGGGTAGACACACGGCACCGCACAGCTGGAGGCGACGGCCGCGGCAAGGGGGACCTGGGATCTGCGGGTCCACTGCACCAGCTCTCCTGTCTCAACATCGATCGCGGTGAGTACCAGGTCACCTGCTGGCCAGGCATCGTCATCTGAGGCAGCGGCCGGCAGAAAACTCGCAATCGCATCCAGCCACTGCTGCTCACCATCAATCTTTGCGGCGATCGCGCTTTTAGCGATAGACCGCCGTTGGCCCTGCACGGTGCGATGGAAGAGCTTGGCCTTGGTAAAAGCCGCCATCAATGGCGCCATGTTGGGTGGCTTAAGGCCAACATCAAAGGGTGTGGCCTGCGCGAGGTAGAGCTCCTCAACTGAGCCAAGCATGGCAAGGTGGGTGCCGACGATGGAACCTGCCGAGGTGCCGATGATGCGATCGACGCGGCTGAGGTCAATGCCCTGATCGTGCAGGCCAAGCAACAGGCCTGCCTCCCAGGCGATACCGATCGGGCCGCCGCCGCCAAGCACCAGTGCTGTCCTCATCGCAGCGTTTCTTCCTCAGTGTGCATTCGCGTTGACTTTCCGCCGTGCGGCGCCCAGCAGCGTTTGTAGCAGCACATATAAAACAGGAATAAAGAACAGGTTGAGCAGCGTCGAGAGCAACATGCCGCCAACGATGCTGGTGCCTACGGAGTGCCGCCCGTTGCGTCCCGCTCCGGTAGCGAAGACGAGCGGCAGCACGCCCAGGATAAAAGCGAACGACGTCATCAAGATAGGGCGAAGGCGCAGTTCTGCGGCCTGCATGGCTGCATCCGCGATGCTGCGCCCCTGCGCGCGCAATTGCTCGGCAAACTCCACGATGAGGATTGAGTTTTTGGCGGAGAGACCAATCAGCATTACCAGGCCGATCTGGCAGTAGACATCATTTGGCAGCCCCCGCAACGTCTGTGCCACCAGAGCGCCGAGCACTGCCATGGGTACGGCCAGCAGGATGATAAAAGGAAGCGCAAAGCTTTCATACTGCGCGGAGAGCGTGAGATAGACGACCAGGATGCCAAGCGAAAAAATGATGATGGTCTTGCCTGAGGATTCAAGCTCTTCCAACGACAGCCCCGTCCAGCTGTACGTCATGCCAGGCATCATGGACTGTTTGGCCACGCGCTCCATCGCTGCCAGCCCCTCACTCGAACTAAGACCAGGCGCGGCTGAGCCGTCGATCTCGACCGATCGAAAAAGGTTGTAGTGGCTGATTACGGAGGGTGCTGACGTCTCCTCCGTGTGCACGAGGTTATCGAGCGGGATCATCTGGTTCGTAGCGGATCGCACATAGAACTGGCGGATGTCAGCGGCAGTCGCGCGAAACTGCTGGTCAGCCTGCGCATAGACTCGGTACGATCGATTGTTGAAGTCGAAATTGTTTACATACGCTGAGCCCATATACACCTGCAGCGTGTCCGTAATCTGGCTGAAGGGCACGCCCAGCGACTTTGCTTTCTCACGATCGATCGACACCAGCAGTTGTGGGTCATTCGACGTGAAGCTGGTAAACAAACCTGACAGCTCTTTGTCTGCATTCCCGCGTGCAGCCACCTGGTGTGCGACGCGGTCAAGATCGGTGAGGGTGTTACGGCCAAGGTCCTGCAGTTCAAACTGGAAGCCACCGAAGCTGCCGATGCCATTGATCGCCGGTGGCTCGAACGGCAGCACCAGCGCGCCTGGAATCGAGAGCAACTGCATCCGCAGGCCCGCTACGATGGCGCTTACAGAATGTGCGTCTCCCTTGCGCCTGGCGAATGGCTGCAGGTTGATAAAAATGATTCCATAATTCGGCGCATTGCCTGAAAAGCTAAAGCCGCCAATGGCAAATGCCCCGGCGACGTCGGGATTACGCCCGAGCACCGCCTGCGCCTTGCCTAGTATCGCCGACGTATAGGAAAGCGACGCGCCCTGCGGCGCCTGCACCTGGATGATGAAGTAGCCCTGGTCCTCCTGCGGCACGAAAGCTGTGGGTACTCTCTGGTAGACGACTACCGTCGCTGCGAGACCCGCGACGAAAATGGCAAGCATCAGATAGCGCACTCGCAAGACGCGATGGATGGCGTTTGCGTATGCCGTCGACATCCACTTGATGCTTCTATCCACCGCATGCAACAGCCCATGCTTCTGTTCCTCTTTGCGCAGGAGCAGCGCAGCGAGCGCAGGCGACAACGTGAGCGCGTTGAACGCAGAGATAGCAATAGAGAAAGCGATGGTCAGCGAAAACTGTTTGTAGAGCAGGCCGGTGGTGCCAGGGAAAAAAGAGACGGGAATAAAGACTGATATCAGCACCAGCGAGGTAGCAATGACGGCGCTTGTCACCTCAGACATAGCGACCGACGTTGCCTCATGCGGGTCGGCCATACCGTCGGTAATATGCCGCTGCACGTTCTCGATGACGACGATTGCATCATCGACGACCAGCCCGGTGGCGAGCGTGATACCGAACAGCGTCAGCGTGTTGATAGAAAATCCGAACAACTTGATGAAAGCGAATGTGCCGACCAGCGACACCGGGATCGTGATTGCGGGGATGATGGTTGCGCGCCAGTCCTGCAGGAAAACAAAGATGACCACGATTACGATGGCAATTGCTTCTCCCAGCGTAATGAGGACTTCGCGGATCGAGTCGCCTACGACGGTGGTGGTGTCAAAGGCGATCACGTACTTGAGACCGGGAGGAAAACCTTTCGCCAACTCGGCCAGCGCGGCTTTACCATCTCGGTCAACGTCGAGCGCGTTCGCGTTACTCAGTTGCTGCACGCCGAGCCCGACCGCGGAAATGCCGCTGAATTTAAGCTCGCTCGCATAGTTTTCCGCACCTAGCTCGGCACGACCTACATCCTTGATCTTGATAATTCCGTTCGGCGTGTTTTTGACGATGATGTTGGCGAACTGCTCGGCACTTTTCAGCCGGCCAACGGCGCTAATCGTGATCTGAAAGGCTTGCCTCTGATCCGCCGGAGGCTGTCCAAGCTGCCCGGCAGCTACCTCGATATTCTGCTCAGAGAGTGCCGCAGTCACGTCGCTTGCCGTTAGTTGACGAGCAGCCAGCTTTTCAGGATCGAGCCAGATGCGCATGGCATACTTGCGGCCACCAAAAATCTCAACATCACCGACGCCCTTGATGCGTTTGAGAGCATCTTTGACGTAGACGTCAAGATAGTTGCTGATGAACAGTTGCGAGTACTCGCCATGTTCGGCATAAAAGCCGGCCGCAAACACAAAGTTCGAGTTAGCCTTGGTGACGGTGATGCCTGTCTGGTTGACCTCGGACGGCAGCTGCCCGGTCGCCGAGCTGATGCGGTTCTGTACATCGACAGCAGCGATATCGAGGTCGTAGCCGGTGTTGAAGGTAGTCGTGATGCCACTGGAACCATCGCTGCCGCTGGTCGAGGTGATGTAGCGCATGCCAGGCACGCCGTTGATGGCTTCTTCAAGCGGGATGGTCACCGCTGACTCAACTACCTGCGCGTTGGCACCAATGTAATTGCTGCTGACAGTAACCTGGGGCGGGGCGAGCTGGGGAAACTGCGAGATAGGCAGAGTAGGGATACAGACCGCGCCAGCCAGAATGATCAGCAGCGCACAGACCGTTGCGAAGACCGGACGGCGGATGAAGAAGTTGACCAAGGATGTTCCTTTCCCCGCCGCACGGGTTTCTGAGGCTGGTCAGCGTGACGAGAGGGTGGAAGGCGCGGGCATCGGCTGCACCGGCGCGCCATCCATCAGCATCTGCGTGCCAGAGATGATCACCTGGTCTCCATTGCTAAGTCCGCCGAGCACCGCGTAGGTGTTGCCTACCGTGTCTCCCAGCTGCACAGCGCGTTGCCGCGCGACATACTTGGTGCCCTGCGGTTCGGCAACAAACGCGAAAGCCTGGCCGCCGAGCCGGGTGACGGCCAGTACGGGGATCACAGGTAGAGCCGAGTTGGACCAAATCACGCGAGCCTTGATCAGCTGCGAGGTGCGCAATAATTCTGCGCCCGCGGAATGCACCGGAGCCTTGGCAAGGATGCTTTGCAGACCGTTGTCGACCTGGGGCGAAAGGAAGTCGATTGCAGTATGTTCTACGGTCTCTTCAGCGCTGTTTAGAATGTCCACGCCAAGGCCGGTATGAAGCAGGTTTGCGCGTTCAGTCGGGATGTAGATGTAAGCCTCGAGGTCGCGGTTCTCATCGACGGTGGTAAGCATTGTGGTGGAGGAGACGTAATCGCCCACGTGCACCGGTATGTCGCCAACAACACCGGCAAAGGGTGCCGTGATTCGGTAATAACTAAGCTGCCGCGCCTGCGTCTCTCGGGTCGAGACGGACGACTGGTAGTCAGCCTTTGCATTGTTGTATGCCTGCTGCGCTTGATCGAAGGCTTCCCGGCTGGTGATGCCGCCCTCAAACAACTTGCGCTGCCGCTCAACCTCTGTCTGGTTGTACTGGTAAACGGCGAGCTTCTGCTGCTCGGTCGCCGCCTGCGCTTCAAGGGTTGCGCGCTGCTTCACAGGGTCAATCTCCATCAGCAACTGTCCCTGGGCTACATGCTCGCCGGAATGTGCGGCAATCTGGGTGAGGTTTCCCTCTACCTGCGGATTGATTGTGGCGGAGCGGCGACTCTTCACGGTTGCGACATACTCATCGGACCTTGCGACAGGCCTGGCCTCAACACGAACAGTCTGCACGGGCATAGGCCCACTGGCGCCATATCCAGCACGATCAGGCGGAGCAGCCTGCCGGCACCCCTGCATAAGCATGATTGAGCAGCCGGTGAGAAGAAACGCTGACGCAAATGCTTTGCTCGATCGTCTACGCGCAGGATTGTTCAAGTTGCGGTGCACCTTTGCTGTGATCTCTTGAGGAGTGGATCGCCTATATGCAAGCTGCCGCGCTTGCACTAAAGAAAGGCCACCGACTGCACGCCGGCCACGTCAAAGCGCTTGCGGCAACGGATATTCTTGCAAGCGGTCAGGTCATCGGTGCGCACCATATAGGATTGCGCCTTCGCGAAGCGGGCCCGGTCGCGCTCGTCCGCACCCCGCCCTAACTGGTTCTTCTTGCGCCGCACAAGCCAGCCAAGCTGGTATTCATCCGCTTTGCCGCAGTGCGGGCAGGTAAGCAGGTGCGTGCGCTGCTCTGCTTTCTCATCAAAAAAATCACGTTCTTCCATGAGCAAATACCTTCACTCTTCCGCCGTTCAATGACGACACAAGGCCGTTCGACAACGACATAAGTATGGCATAGCGAAGGTGCAGGGGACATTCGCCCTTCTCTTCGAAAGCGGAACAAAGGTCAGTGCTGAGTGCGGCCTGCACAGCCGGTATGTAGAAGCCGCCATGGCTCCTCGGCATGCACCAACAAAGGCTCACGCTAGTGCACCGTCCGCACCTTGTGCTGCATGTAGTCCATCAGCAGATATTCACCCAGTGTCTCCGGCGTCGTGAAATAAGCTTTACCACGGCACATCTGCGTGACCTTCTGCACAAACTGCATCAAGCCATAATCAGAAGCAAGCATGAACGTGTTGATGACTACGTTCGAGCGCTTGCAGCGGTTCACCTCGTCCAGAGTCTCAGCCACCACCAGCGGGTCCAGGCCAAAAGCATTCTTATAGATGCGACCATCGGGGAGGGTGAGAGCGGATGGCTTGCCATCGGTGATCATGATGATCTGCTTCATGTCCTTGCGCTGCCGCTCAAGGATGCGTCGCGACATGCGCAGCCCCTCGCGTGTGTTGGTGTAGTGCGGGCCCACTTTGACGCGCGGCAGCTGCGAGATGGGCAGCTCCTCGGCAGAGTCGTGGAAGAGCACGAGCGAAAGCGAGTCGCCCGGGTACTGGGTGCGGATCAGGTGCGAGAGCGCCATGGCGACTCGCTTGGCCGGGGTAAACCGATCTTCGCCGTAGAGGATCATGGAGTGCGAACAGTCAAGCATCACCACCGTCGCGCAGGAGCTCTGGTACTCAGACTGGTGCACCTGCAGGTCAGAGTATTCGAGCTCGAGCGGCATACCGATCCCCTGCCGCGCTATTGCCGAGGTAAGCGTGGCGGTGGTGTCGAGGTTTAGTACGTCACCGAACTCATAGGCCTTGGTACCTCCGCTGGCTTCAACACCAGTCGCAAAGTGGCGCGTATCGTGCCGGCCAACGCTCGATTTACCCAGTGAACCGAGCAGGTCGCGCAGCGTGTTAAAGCCGAGGAAGTCCAGACTCTTGTCCGTCACCTCAAAGCGGGCTTCTCCGTCCCCACCGCCCGCCTGCCCTGGCTGCCCCGAAGGGTCAGAAGGCGCGGCCTGGCTCTGGATGTAGTTTTCTTGCTCCATGCGCTCCATGATCTGGTCGAGCAGCGCATCCATCTGACCCTCGGCCTCAAGCTGGTTGATGCGCTCCTGCGTTTGCTCATCAAACAGGTCGCCCGACTCCATTGCGCGCCGCAGGACTTCCTTAAGATCAGCCATGGTCTGGTCGAGATCCTGGAATTGCATCATCGGGTTGCGGAAACCAGAGTCCAGCAGGTAATCCGACATAGCTTTCAGCAGGTCTTCCATGCTGAGCTCGTCGGCAAGCCCACCCTCATACTTTTTGTAGCGGACGCGCTTCATCTCGTCATTGTCTTCCTCGCAGCCGGCCAGCGCAACGCCGCGACGCAACTAGATTTGCAAGCGCTAACGAGGAGTAACGAAGGGCAGAGCCCGAACACAATGGTAAGGAGGCTTCGATCCCTCCGTACTCGTTTCGGGAACTAGGCCGTGTCATTCCTGCATAAGATCCGGGTAAGATGTGCAACACGCGGGTAAAGATGGCTACATAGAAAAAATTGATAGGATTGCCTGTCAGAGAAGCAGCTTTGTTCGGTTAGGGTGTTGTCAGAGAGGTACCCTACTGATGCCTGCTAGGCCATTTTGTTTTACTTGCTTCCGTGTCGCTTCGTCTTTATCGCTGGCAGGTTTGCTGCTTGCTGCAGGTCAGGCGAGGGCGCAGTCCATTGAGTCGCCTGCCCCTACAGGCTGGGACTCGCCCACCTCGACAAGCCTGAGAGCAGCGAGCAGGATCGTCAATCAAACCAGCTTTGGACCTAATGTTGATTCGATCGAACACGTAGAGGCGGTCGGCATTTCAGGGTATGTCGATGAGCAACTGAACCAGGCGCCCTACCTGATGCCAAATGTCATTCCAGCGGCTGATTATGCTGGAAGGGGCGACTGCAATGGATGGGCCTGCGATCCTGAGGCATGGTGGTGGGAGAACGTCCTCTACGGCAACGATCAGCTCCGCCAGCGCGTCGCCTATGCACTCAGCAAGCTTTTTGTCGTCTCCTACATTGAAGTGGATCCGCGCTACTTCCCTTCTTACTTAAATACCCTGTCCCGGGATGCTTTTGGCAACTGGTTCGACTTGATGCAGGACGTCTCCACCACGGCTGCCATGGGGACGTATCTGAACTCGGCCAACAGCCAGGTAGCAGCCAACGGCCACGCGGATGAGAACTTCGGACGCGAGATGATGCAGCTGTTCAGCATCGGCACCGTCGCTCTCAATCAGGACGGTTCAGTGCGCTTGGATGGCGATGGGAACAAGATTCCCAACTACACACCGACGATCGTGCAGAACTTCGCTCGCGCCTTTACCGGCTACACCTTTGCCAATGATGACTGCAGTCAGCCTGCAGCTCCGCTGTACTACTCCTGGCCGCACCCGCCGGGTGCTGGCTGCCCCATGCAGCCTCTTGACCAGTACCATGATACGAATGCCAAGACCCTCCTTCGCGGCCAGATACTCCCCTCCGGTCAAGATACCGCCACCGACTTTTCCGCGGCGCTTTACAACGTATACCAGGATCCCAGCCTGCCACCCTTTGTGTGCCGGCGACTGATACAGAACCTTGTCAAGAGCAATCCCTCGCCTGCCTACATCAGCCGTATCGCGGCCGTATTTATCGATGACGGAACAAGGACGCGTGGCAACCTGAAAGCGGTAGTCCGCGCAATTTTACTCGACCCCGAAGCTCGCGCTCAGGACAGCTACGGCAATCTTGACCCGCATGCCGGGCTGATGCGGGACCCGGTGCTGTGGTGGACCTCGGTGCTACGCGCGCTGTCGGCTACCCAGCACATCGCGAACCCCTGGGATGGCATTTACACCAATATCTTCGATCAATGGCTGGTTGATCTTGGCATGCAGCCTCGCACCGCTCCCAGTGTCTTCAGCTTTTACTCGCCCGACTACACCATCAACAACGGCTCTCTATATGCCCCTGAGTTCCAGTTGGAGAATACTGAGTCACTGACGCGAATGATCGAGCATTTGCAAAACATGCTTGACAATGATTTCTACCTGAGCAACCCGAGTGAGTTTTCGGTTAACTTGTCGGCCTCAAGTGCTGGGGGCCAGATTGCCGCGTCGCAGGGACCCACGGCACTTGTGAATGCATTGAGTGCACTCCTAATGGGGGGCAGCATGACAGATGAAATGCGCTCTTCCATTGTTGACGCGATAAGTGGCCTTGATCCGCAAACCATGGTCAAGAACGCAATCTTTCTGATCGTCACCAGCCCTCAGTATCGAACCATGGTCTAGGCGCCAGGTCCACTCTGCGTGGATGCCTGGACTTCACGACCGGCGGCAGCGTCCTGGAGCCCGGCCCACGCGGAGCCTGCGGTACGAACAGATTGTCGGCAAACCATAGCGTATTGGTAGCAACCAAAAAGGACACTTCTTCCATGAATCGTAGAGCACTTCTTAAAGCAGCATCCTGGAGCGCGCTTGGACAGCTGGCCGGCTTCTCACCGCTTCGCTCGATCGCGCAGCTGGCGCAAAGCAGCTCCTCAAGCGACTACAAGGCTCTCATCTGCCTATTTCTCCGGGGTGGGAACGACTCCAACAATATGATTGTGCCGCTCACCAACAGTCAGTATTCGTCTTATAGGAGCGCGCGGGGACCCCTCGCCTTGTCGCAGTCCAGCCTACTGGGCATGCAAGGCGTTGGCTACGGTTTGCATCCTGCTCTCCCTACGCTCAACGCGGCATTTGCAAGGGGTGACGCAGCCTTCGTGGCAAATGTAGGTCCGCTTGTGCAGCCCACTAGCGTGGAACAGTTCAAGGCCGCGCAGGTGCAACTGCCTGACGCACTTATGTCTCACCAGGATCAGCAGCAGATATGGGAGAGTGGCGGCTACAATTCGGGCGTCCATCCCGGCTGGGGCGGCCTTGCCGCGGATCACATCAGCTCGGCTTACAACGCCAACAACCTGCCTATGGTCACCCTGCTGGGTGGCGCTACCAATTTCGGGTCCGGCAACATAACTGCTCCTTACAGTGTGCCAGGTAACAGTGAAGGAACGGCCTTCTGGTGCTCCAGCGGAAACTCGTGCTATGCACGCGCAGACTCTGCGCAGCAGCTGCTCACCTTCGACACAGGCGTCAATATGATCCAGGCTGATCAGCAAATCTACCAGTCTGCCTACCAGTACAACGACTTCTACAACAACGTGCTTGGGGATGCGAACCCACTAAGGACTGCTTTCCCGTCGAGCAATGCTCTCTCTGCCGGGCTGAACACGATTGCCACCATGATCCAGCTTCGCAACGAGATTGGCGCGCGTCGGCAGATCTTCCTACTTGATCTAGGCAGCTTCGACACGCACTCCGCCCAGATAGCGACCCATTCCGCGCTGCTCGCACAATTGGACCAGGCGGTTGGCATCTTTGTCAGCGCGATGCAGGAGCTGGGTGTGTACAACAACGTCACGCTGTTCACCGCGTCTGATTTTGCACGCACGCTACAGTACAACGGCTCTCTTGGGTCGGACCACGCTTGGGGCGGCCACCATTTTGCGGTCGGCGGCGCCGTCAACGGCGGTCGCATCTACGGTAAGTTTCCCAGTCTTCAGTTGAACGGGCCGGACGATATCGATGGCTCGGGACGCTGGGCACCTACCACGTCGCTCTCGCAGTATGCAGCGACACTTGCGTCCTGGTTCGGGGTCTCGAATGCTGATCTTCCTACGATCTTGCCCGGACTATCAAACTTCTCGCAGCAGAAGCTTGGCTTTGTATAAGTCGCTCATCTACTGCAGCCAACGCAGACAGCCCGACATACAAGAAAAGCCCAGTCATATTGACTGGGCTTTTCTGTGCTGCGGTTGCCTAGTTCAACCCGCCACCGCGGCGAGAGCGACGCGTCTGCCAGGCTTCGTACTGCTGCTCATCGCCGCTTGGCTCGGCGGCCCTTGACTCTTGTCGGCGTTGCTTCTCTCCCGCCGCAAAGCCACGCTCTTCGCTACGGCTCAGCCGGCGATGGGCCACCATCCCTTCAAGCAGGAACTCCGCGCCGGCGACCAGTCGCTCCGGCGCGTCCTTGCTTGTCAGACCTAGTGGTGCCAGCTTGTCAAATAGACCCTGTATCTGCTGCAGCTCTGCCAGGATCGCTGCGGCAGGCTGGTCATCCTCTACTTTGAGTGAGCCCCCTAGATTGAACCATTGCTCAATCTGCTGCGTGTTGGTGTCTGCGAAGTAGCGATCATAGGTTGTACCGAGCGCGCCCCGGATCAGCTCGCGAACCACTGTATCGGCGCCACGCATCTCGCCCTCGTACTCCAGTTCGATCTTGCCGGTGATCCCTGGCAGAGCGGTAAACAGGTCGCCGACTCGCGGCACCGCAAGCGACTCACCGTGCAGCAGCGCCCTGCGCTCTGCGTTTGAAAGAATGAGCTCCATGGTCGCGATCGGGAGTCGCTGTGAGACGCCGGAGCGTTTGTCAACCCGCTTGTCAGCACGCGCCGTGAAGGCAACTTGCTCGACGATCTCGCGCATGTACTGCGGTACCTCGAGCGCTGCATCGCCGCGGTTGGCCCAGGCTTCCTGCTCGGTGATCGCCATGCCTTCGGCCAGCGTCTCAGGGTAGTGGGTGCGGATTTCAGACCCGATGCGATCCTTGAGAGGCGTGACGATCTTGCCGCGCGCCGTGTAGTCCTCCGGGTTCGCGCTAAAAACAATGGCAACATCAAGCTCCAGGCGCACAGGGTAACCCTTTATCTGTACGTCACCCTCCTGCATGATGTTGAACAGCGCTACCTGGATCTTGCCGGCGAGGTCGGGCACCTCGTTGATGGCGAAGATGCCACGGTTGGCCCGGGGCAGCAGCCCATAATGCATCGTGAGTTCGTTCGATAAATCCTGCCCACTCCGCGCGGCCTTAATCGGGTCGATATCACCGACGAGATCAGCTACGGTGACATCGGGTGTTGCAAGCTTTTCAACGTAGCGATCTCCGCGAGCCAGCCACGCGATCGGCGTCTCGTCGCCATGCCCGGCCAGCAGCTCGCGGCTATGGAGCGAGAGCGGCTTGTACGGGTTGTCTCGAATCTCGGAGCCGGCAATATATGGCGTCCACTCGTCCAGCAGTCCGGTAAGCGCGCGAAGGATGCGGCTTTTGGCCTGTCCGCGGAGCCCGAGCAGAATGAAGTTGTGCTTCGACAAGACTGCGTTGACGATCTGCGGCACCACTGTATCTTCATACCCGACGATGCCGGGAAAGATCGTCGAACGGGTTTTGATGAGTGCGATCAGGTTCTCGCGCATCTCGTCCTTGACGGATCGGCGCGCCAACCGGCTGGCGCCATAGAGCGGATGCTTGCGTAGTTCGCCGAAGGTTGCGGGTAGGACATTGGCAGCGTTGCTGGGCATAATACGGAACTCCTGGTAGAACACCGTCATCCTGAGTGGAGTTGGAACGACGGTATGTACTGACTCTGAGAATAATCGCTAACGCGCTCGGATGAAGTCTGCCTGGCGTTTGTGCAAGCCGAAAGCTTTGGCACATGCGCGTGATCTCGTCAGCCTGGCGGTGCCAACGATGACCGGAGTGGCCGCCCGGGCTGCAATCGTGACACTTACATTATGGTCCCGTCATTGCCATTGCTGTGCGCGTTTGCTCCGCGACGCAGCTTGGGCAGGATCTCTTCATAAAAGCCCTCAAGCAACTCGCCCCGCTGCCGGTCTGATGTCATAGCAAGCAGCCGCTGCTTAAAGCCAAGATCTGATGGCAGCTCCCAGGCGAGTTGGAAGGAGACTACCTTGTCCAGGTCAAACGAGTAGCTTTCGCGTCCTACTCCGGCCAGTGACAGCACCTCGAGGTGCATGGCCAGGCAACGTGCCCGCTCCTCACGAGTCGAGTCCAGCGGCTGATCCTCAAAGTAGTCAACCTCGGCCTGCAGAAAACTGCGCTGGTTATCCAGCTGCTCTATCTCGAAGCGCCGCCGTCCCTCGCACAGGATATCCATCTGCCCGTCCTCGTACCGGCGCAGGACGCGCGTGATGGCAGCTGCGCAGCCGACCACGGAAAGCCCCTCACGTTGCACGCGGACTACGCCGATCTCGCTCCCGGCGGAGAGGCACTCCCCTACCATCTCCTTATATCGATCTTCAAAAATGTGCAGCGGGAGCAAGGCCCCAGGGAAAAGAACCACGTCGAGGGGAAACAGGGGGATCTTCATGCCGAGTTTCCATGCCTCCCATTCCCGTCTGCCCGACTCGGTGGAATCGTGATCGATGCCACCCTCAAAGTATGAAGGGTTTGTCATCGGCGCGCCATGGATGGACCGGCAACCACTTCCATCAGGATTGAAACTCCAGCTCATCGAGCATGTCCTGCATCTCGCCCCTGGCGTGTTGATTGCCAGTGCGCTCAGCGCTGGCAATGCCCTGCGCAAGACGCTCCTTGGCTTCCTGCACGCGCCCAGCCTTGGCGAGCGTCTGCGCCGCCATAAAGTAGCCCGGGGTGTAGTCGGGATGCCGGCTGAGCAAGGTGCCAAACTGCTCCAACGCAGCTTCAACCTTGCCATTGCCGGCGTACTCCATCGCCAGGCCGTAACGCGCGAACGCATCGCCTGGATTCTGAGCCAGGATTTCGGTTAACACTGCTTCCTTGTTCATGCGTTATCGTCTTCCTCACTAGACGCCCGTGCAGCACTCGCGACGCAGCCGCATTGCATAAAGACTTGCAAGCGCTGAAACTGGAGTGGCTGGGCTGTCTCGATTGTACCGAGGGACAGCGATGCTTTGAACCTTACGCACTCGTCGGCGCGTCGGAGTAGACGGCAGTTTTGATCATGCAGGAGCGCAATGGCTGAACAGGTATCCTTACCAACGCGGGACGGCAGCGAGAGCCAGTCCGAGATGACCGAGCTTATCCTGCCGAACGACACCAACACGCTTGGCAACCTGCTTGGCGGCCGGCTCATGCACCTGATCGACCTTGTCGCAGCCATGGCCGCCCTGCGGCACGCGCGAAGCCACGTCGTGACCGCGTCGATGGACCATATTGACTTCATAGGGCCAGTGCATGTCGGCGACCTGCTCATCCTCAAATCTACTGTCAACCGCGGATACAGGACCTCTATGGAGGTGGGAGTGAAGGTTTGGGCTGAGAACACGCAGCGCGGCACGCATCGGCACGTCGCCTCAGCCTACCTGACCTTTGTCGCGGTCACCGAGCAAGGCACGCCCACCGAGGTGCCTCGCCTGGCGCCTCGGGGGCCGGAGGCTGAGCGTCGCTTCCACGACGCGTTGCGCCGTCGCGAGCAGCGCCAGCTGGAACTTGCGCGCAAGCGGCACAAGCAGCCGGAGCTTCCCGGCTCCGTCCACCCCGGGTAGGCTGGACTCCGCCATCTCATCACCCCGCCCGCCTTGCCCTACCATAGAAAAAGAGGATCACCATGGCTCACGCACCACTTCCCCAGCCCCCGGCAGCTCTGCCGGGCGTACAAAACATCATCGCGGTCGGCTCAGGCAAGGGCGGCGTCGGCAAGACGACCGTTGCAGTCAACCTGTCCATCGCGCTTGCCCAAATGGGCTACCAGGTTGGACTCATCGATGCCGACATTTACGGCCCCAATGTTCCGCTGATGTTTGGGTCCACCAGCCAGCCCAGGGTACTGCCGAACAACCAGATCATGCCCAACCTTGCGCATGGGGTCAAAGTGATCTCGGTCGGACTCATCTCCCCGGGCGATAAGCCGATGGTGATGCGCGGACCCATGCTCCACCAGATCATCCGGCAGTTTTTGCAGCAGGTGGCCTGGGGCGAGCTGGACTACCTGATTGTTGACCTGCCCCCAGGCACTGGTGACGTGGTCATCTCGCTGGTGCAGACCGTTCCTCTCACGGGGGCTGTGGTCGTCTCGACCCCGTCCGATGTCGCGCTCCAGGACGCGCGCAAGGCGCTCGAGATGTTCCACCAGGTCAACGTGCCGGTGCTTGGCATTGTTGAGAACATGAGCCACCTGGTGTGCCCGCACTGCCATCAGGAGATTGACATCTTTTCCAAGGGTGGGGCCGAGCGTACAGCGCGGCAGTACGGCGTGACGTTTCTCGGATCGATTGAACTGGACCCGGCGATCCGGCAGGGTGGCGACTCGGGCATGCCCGTTGCGCTTGCCGGGCGCGAAGGCGCAAAGTCCAGCGCCTTTTACTGGGTGGCCCGCCAGGTAGCCGAACGTGCTGCGGAAGAACAGGAGAAGTCCGGTAATGTGTTTGAGATCAGCTAGGCGCGGTGGCTGAGTAAGAACGACCGATAAAAAGACACTGGGGCCATGCCTTCCGATCCTGTGCATCCCATCGGAGTCAAATACCACAAGGGAGACATGGATGAAGAAAGCCCTGATCAGCGGTGTCACGGGACAGGATGGAGCCTACCTCGCTGCCTTCCTGATAGAAAAAGGATACGAGGTGCATGGGATCAAGCGGCGCACATCGCTGATCAACACGGCGCGCATCGATCACCTCTACCAGGATCCGCACACCGCCAGCCGCAACTTCTATCTCCACTACGGCGACATGACGGACTCGTCAAGCCTGATCCACATCGTTCAAAAGGTTCAGCCCGACGAGATCTACAACCTGGCGGCGCAGAGCCACGTCAAGGTCTCCTTTGAAGAGCCTGAATATACGGCTAACTCGGACGCGCTTGGGGTACTACGCCTGCTTGAGGCGATACGCATTCTTGGTCTTGAGAAGAAGACCCGCTTCTACCAGGCCTCTACCTCTGAGCTGTACGGACTGGTGCAGCAGACTCCGCAGACCGAGCGTACGGCTTTTTATCCCAGGTCCCCCTACGCTGTGGCGAAGCTGTATGGATACTGGATCGTGGTCAACTACCGCGAGGCCTATGGCATGTACGCCTGCAACGGCATCCTGTTCAATCATGAGTCTCCTCTGCGCGGCGAGACATTTGTAACACGCAAGGTTACACAAGGCCTCTCGCGCATCAAGGCCGGGCTGCAGCAAACGCTGCACATGGGCAATCTTGACTCGCTGCGCGACTGGGGCCACGCACGGGATTATGTGGAGATGCAGTGGCTGATGCTGCAGCAGGACAACCCTGAAGATTACGTCATCTCCACCGGCGAACAGCATTCGGTCCGCGACTTTATCAAGCTCGCGGCGGAGCTGCTTGCGATGGAGCTCACCTGGCAGGGCTCCGGCGTCGACGAGGTTGCGTTGAATGACAAGGGTGATGTCGTGGTGTCGGTCGACCCTGCCTATTTTCGCCCGACCGAAGTCGAGACCCTGCTTGGCGACCCGAGCAAGGCCAAACGGCAGCTTGGGTGGGAGCCGCGCACCAGCTTCAAGCAACTTGTCGAAGAGATGGTTGCCGCTGACTACAGTGCGGCACAGAAAGAAGCCCTCATTCGCCAGCATGGATATAGCAGTCCGAACATTCACGAAAGCTAAGTCAGCCGGGAAGGGCAAACACGGATGCACAAGAACAGCCGCATCTACATCGCAGGGCACCGTGGCTTGGTCGGCTCGGCGATCGTACGCGTGTTGCAAAGGCAAGGCTTTACAGAACTGCTGATGCGCTCGCACGCCGAGCTTGACTTAAGGAACAAGCATGACGCGGATCAGTTCTTCCGCGAGCAGCGGCCCGAGTATGTCATCCTCGCAGCAGCCAGGGTGGGTGGGATCCTCGCGAACAATACTTACCCTGCTGACTTTCTCCGGGATAACCTCGAGATACAGCTCAATGTCATTGAGGCAAGCCGCGCTAGTAGCGTGGAACGCCTGCTCTTTCTTGGATCAAGCTGTATCTATCCTCGCGCGTGCCCGCAGCCGATCAAGGAAGATTATCTTCTCACCGGACCGCTGGAGCCGACCAATCGCCCCTACGCGCTGGCTAAGATCGCCGGCGTTGAGCAGTGCTGGGCTTATAACCGACAGTACGGCACACGCTACCTGGCCGCAATGCCGACCAACCTCTACGGACCGAACGATAACTTTGACCTGCAGACCTCGCACGTGTTGCCGGCACTGCTGCGCAAGGTGCACGAGGCCCTGCGCACAGGCGCAAGCGAGGTCTGCGTGTGGGGTACGGGCACGCCCCGCCGCGAGCTGCTGTATGCAGAAGATATGGCGGAAGCTTGCGTCTTCCTGCTCACGCTTGACGAGGCAAGGTACAGCTCTCTGCACGTGCCGGATGCGCCACCACTGATTAACATTGGCACGGGTACAGACTTAACGATCCGCGAGCTCGCCGAGATGGTTGCGCGATTGCTCGGGTACCAGGGCGGGCTGGTTTTCGACGCGTCCAAGCCGGATGGGACTCCCCGCAAGCTACTCGACGTGGGTAAGCTGCATGCGCTTGGCTGGCGAGCCAGCACTTCGCTCGAAGAAGGTATCCGCCAGACATATGCCGCAGCAGCAGCCCACTTCTAAATACAAGTGGGCTGCTGCTCCACGTTCATCGTGATGCTCTTGCGCAAACGCGTTCTAGGCAGACTTGCGCCGTACAAGCCGCAGGCCTGCAGCCGCGGCGAATGCGAGGGTCCCGGCAAGCTCCACCAGGGCGAGATTGCTCGCAGTATGTGGCAGCGCGGCAACGACAGGCCTTTGGATCACTTTGGCCACCTGCGCATAGCGCTCGGCCTTGATGCCGCCGCTAGCATCCCCAGGACCAACACGGGTCGGCGACAGCAGCCAGAGTGTCACCATCTGCATATCCTGCTTCGATAAGCCATTGCTGGTGCGACCTTCTGACTCCGGATCAATGGCGGCCACGTGCGCACCGTTCGCCTTTGCGATCGCGACTGCCTCATCCTTGGGATACACAAACTCAAGTACCCCTGCCGTACCGGCAAAATTCCAACCTTTCAGGTACGTCTGCTTTTGCGTGCCCTGGCTCCAGACGATCTTGCCTGGTCCGCCCTTGAGCGTGCTGGTAGGGATGCCGAGAAAGCTCTGCCGGCTTTCGCTTCCCGGGCCATCGACACGCAGAATATACCGGTCGGAGAGATGGTCGACCACACGGATCGTGTAGGCGCCAGGAGTGAGTGTTGCACCCGGGATCCCGGTAGGTTGCGCCACATCGAGTTTTGCCGTGACCTGGGGTGGCGCGGCAAAGACTGACGTGACATAGAAGAAGAATACGGCACAGCCAGCGGACCACTTTCTCTGCATCAACGAACTCCTTTATGCACTCACTTGTACCCACTCGGATGCCGAATGGTCGCACAAAACAGAACGCTCTGGTGCCGAGTGTCCTGTAACAGGGCGCTGACGAGCAGTTACTCGCTTCGTCAAAGAAACTCTGTCACGGTATAGCTTTTCGGTCAAGTTTTCCAGCGACTATCAAGGCAACAGAACGACCCAGCAGTGCGGCGCACATGCGCATCATGCCATCTTCCGATGTTAGGTAACCACTCGAAGTAACCTGATGCAGGTGACTGTAAGTAGTCCACTGTAGAAGCTCGAGCGCTACTTAGAAACTTGTAGGGAAGTTATACACCACCCATAATCTACTTGATCTCCGGACCCGCATCTGAAAAGCTTTCCTCATCGTATTTACTTTAGAAGCCTGTAATGACTGTTCTGTCTGTGACAGTGCTTATCCTATGAAGAAACCTTTTTCGCACAAGACCGTCCTCGGCACGTTGCTCCTTCTGGGTGCAGTGGGCGCCTTTGCGCAGGTGTCGGACTCTGCGGTGAGAGGCGAGCGGGGCGTCGTGCTTGGTCCGGGCGATGAGATCACTCTCCATGTAGTTGACCTGGACGAGATTCCGGACCGACCTCTCCGGATCGATCCGAACGGATTCATTGACCTGCCCCTGGCCGGCCGGGTGGAGGCAAGCGGACTCACGCTTGAGCAGTTAAAAACGGCCCTGGCAGCAAAGCTGTCGCGATATATCGAGGATCCCCGCATCTCGATCAACTTGACAGATAACCAGAGCCGCCCGGTATCGGTCATCGGCTCGGTAAACAGCCCTGGTGTGCACCAGCTGCAGGGGCCGAAGCGGCTCATTGAAGTGCTCTCCCTTGCCGGCGGCGTCCGCCCCGATGCGGGTTCTGAAGTCATCCTTACCCGGCAGATGAAGTGGGGCGGGCTGCCCCTGGCAAATGCAAAAGCAAGTGACAATCATGCGTTCAGCACGGCGACGATTTCACTCGACAGCCTACTTGCGGCCAAGGACCCGGCAGAGAACATACTGATCCTCCCGGATGACGTTATCTCCATTCCAAAAGCAGACCTGGTTTATGTCGTGGGCGATGTGAAAAAGGCCGGCGGCTTCCAACTCTCCTCGCACGCCACCATGTCTGTGCTGCAGGCGCTCTCGCTCTCCGAGGGATTCGGCCCGAGCGCCTCGCCGCAGGCAGCCCGGATCATGCGGCCTACCGGACCCGACGGGAAGACGATGGATGAGATTCCGGTCAATCTTCAGAAAATTTTTGCCGGCAAAGCGCCTGATGTTTCGCTCCACCCAAATGACATCCTGTTTGTGCCGAACAGCATGGCCAAGTCTTCGGCAAGACGCGTGGCTGAGGCGCTTTTGCAGGCGGGCACCACCGTCGCTATCTACGCCCATTAAGAGCTGCGTGCCGGGTTTCGGATCCAGCAAGCGCGCCACAAGCACCATCAGAAATCTGGAGCCACTATGGACGAACGTTTATCCGCGTCTCGATGGAACACCACGCTATCTCCGGCAGCAGCCGGCTATGATCACGCGGAGAGCTTTGGGTACGAGCCCGACTCAGCCGATGGGCAAGGCAAGAACCTGCTCGGCGAGTACCTGCGCATGCTGGTCCGCAAACGGAAAGCAATCCTGCTCTTCGCGCTTGCCGGCGCCCTGCTGGGCTTCCTGATGCACCTGGGCGCGCTGCCGCTTTATCGCGCGCGCACCTCGCTCGATATCCAGGCGCTGAACGGCGACTTCATGAACATGCGCGCGGTCGCGCCCACCGGCGACAGCGGCAGCGGCTCGGATGAAGCCTACGTGCAGACACAGATCAAGATGCTACAAAGCGACACGCTTCTTGAGGACACGCTGCGAAGCCTCGAAGCGCAGCCGCATCCCGCAGCGATTGAGCGGCAGGACCTGCTCTCGCGCCTGAAGCGCAGCCTGCACCTGGGCGGCAATGAGCCGATCAGCTATACGGCCATGCTGCATGATGCGGCCCAGCGTACCAAGGTTAAGCCGCTTGGGTTAACGCGGCTGGTTGAGATTACCTGCGACTCCTGGGATCCGGAGTTTTCGGCTCGCTTCTGCAACAGTCTTACCTCAACCTTCCGCGAAGATGATTACGCCACCCGTGGAGCCGAGGCAGCAAGCACCAGCGCCTGGCTCACGCACCAGGTGGCCGATGTGCGCCAGCAGGTAGAGCAGTCGGAAAAGAAGCTCGAAGCAGCCACCGGCGAAAACGGCCTGGTGCTAAGCCAGCAGAACACCAGCGTCTCTGAAGATCGCCTGCGCCAGGTGCAGGAAGAGCTCGTGCGCGCCCAGGCTGATCGCATGGAAAAGCAGGCTGCGCTCGAAGTGAGCCAGTCCGCGCCGGTCGACTCGTTGCCAAGCGTGGTGGACAACCCTAACTACCGGCAGTCGCAGCAGCAGCTTGCAGACTTGAAGAACAAGGTCGCGCAACTGGTGCCGCCGCTCACCGAGGAGAACCCGAAGGTTATTCATCTGCGCTCGCAAATCGCGGAGTTGCAGAACGAGATGCAGCAGCAGCGCGACGCCATCGTGCGTCGTCTGATGGATGACTTTGCCTCGGCCAAGCATCGCGAAGATCTGCTCCGCGTGACCTACGACACGCAGGAGCAGAGTACCTCGGGCGAGCTCGTGAAGACCAACCAGGTCAACCTGCTGCGACGCGAGGTTGAGGGCGAGCAGCAGCTCTACCAGACACTGCTGCAGCGGGCCAAGGAGGCAGGCTTCGCCTCGGCAATGCACGTTAACACCATCCGCGTGGTAGACGCGGCCAAGGCGCAAAAGACGGCTGTGTCTCCACGCCGGGGCAGTGCGGTCGGGGTAGGCTTCCTGCTCGGTTTGCTGTTTGGTGTCGGTGTGGCGTTCTACAAGGAGCGCACCTCCGGCGTGATCCATTTCCCGGGCGAAATCCAGAAGCTGCTGCATGTACAGGAGCTGGGCGTGATCCCGAACATCGCCAGACGTCGCCGCCGCCTCTACACGCCAGAGGTGGGCAAGCTGCCCGCGACCGGAAGCGCGCTCTTCAAGGGGCTGGCCCGGCCCCCGGCCAAGCCTGTCTCTGCTGCTGTTGCCGACGACCAGGTAGCCATCGGCATCTGGAAAGACAACTTCTCGGTGGTAGCCGAGGCCTATCGCAACACCACCTTCTCGATCCTGCTCGCGAGCCGCGCCGGCGGTCCGGCAAAGACCTATGTCGTCTCCAGCCCGAATTCGGGCGAAGGAAAGACGAGCATTGTGTCGAACCTCGGCGTGGCGCTTTCGCAGTCCCAGCGGCGGGTCGTGATCCTGGATGGAGATATGCGCAAGCCCAGCCTGCACAAGGCGCTCGGCATCAGCAATACACTCGGGCTGCGTGACGTGCTTCGCGGTTCGATCGACGCAAGCGCCGGACCGCTAGAAGCCTTTTGCCAGCAGACCACGATTCCGAACCTCTCGGTTGTGACCGCAGGCAGCGGCAATGAAGAGGTCACCGAGCTGCTGCATTCGCCGCGAGCCTCTGCGTTGTTGGCGCGGCTTGGAGAAGCGTTTGACCTGGTGCTGATTGACACGCCCCCGATGCTGCACATGGCCGACGCGCGTATCTTCGCCGATCACGCGGATGGGGTGATCCTGGTCTTCCGCGCCGGGGTCACCAACCTCGAGCAGGCGCACGCCGCGCAGGACATCTTTGTGCATGACCGGGTGCGCATTCTCGGGACAATCCTGAACGACTTTAATCCCGCTCGCGAAGGCAAGGGGCAGTACTACGAGTCGTACTACCGGTACAGCCAGGCCGCTGAGGCTCCGGAAGAGGACGTGGCGCACGTATGAGCCTGGCCGCCATTCCGGAGCAGGTCCCGCTTCCAGGGGAGACTGCGGATGCCAGCAACCCGGGGCAGGCGAGCTTGCCCGCGGCGGGGCGCCTGCCTGACGGGCAGGCGCCGGGCGAAGTGCCGGGCGTGCCGCGTCACGTGGCGCGTAACCTGGTCACCGGCACCTCGGCCATGGGTGCGGGCGCAATCATCGAGCGCGGTCTGGGCTTTGCAGCCAACATCCTCGCGGCCCGCTTCGGTGGTGCTTCTACCTTTGGCGCCTATTCGCTCGGCATCACGACAGCGGCCAATATCTCGACCTACGCTGCCGGCGGCATCGGCTCGACCGCGGCTCGCTTTTCTGGCAAGTACCCACATGGAAGCACGGGCTATGGCAGCCTGGCGCGGGCGCTTGCCATTGTGTCGGTGACCTCGGCCGCGGTGGCCGCCGCCGCGCTGTGGTTTGGGGCGACGCCTCTGGCGCACATCCTGGCCAAGCCTTCGCTGGCGCCGCTGCTGCGCTGGGCGGCGTTCTCTGCTTCCGGCATGATCCTGCTCGAATGTGCGCGGGGCTTCTTTATCGGCCAGCGCCGGTTAGCCGCTCTTCTGCTGCTCTCCCTTCTAGTCGGCGTAGGGCTGCTGGTGCTGATCCCGTTTGCCGCGACGCATCACCGGCCTGAGCACATGATCGTCTCGCAGGCGATAGTCACGGTAGGCGCGGTGCTGGTCTGTCTTGCGCTCGCACGCCCGCTGGGCCTGCCTGCGCCGCGCGCCCAGGCAGATGGACCCGGACCGCTGCCCTCCCCAGGCACACCGGTTCACTCGGTGCGCCCAATTCTTGGTGAGGTCTGGTCCTTTGGCATGGTGCAGCTGGCCGGGCTGGTGGGCATGAACCTGGCCGGCTGGTGGCTGACCACGCTGGTCGCGCGCGCTGATACGACGCTGGTGCAGATGAGCTTTTTCGCGATCGCAAACCAGATGCGCAACATTGTCGGGCTCGGTCCGAGTCTGTTGACAGAGAGCAGCTACGCGATCATGGCGGCCTCGCACCGGGCAGACTCGGCGCTGGCGCGTCCTGACGCGCCTGGCGAGCCGGTGTTTGATCAGATCTCGGACCAGACCCCGGACCAGACGCCAGACCAGGTCATGGCCCTCTGCACCTGGTTCGCGACCGCTTCTTCGCTCGTGCTTTCAGCCATCGGGATCGTCCTGGTTCCCTGGGGGCTCACCCTGATCTACGGCCACGGCTACCGCGCCGGCGCACTTACCACTGCTGTTGCGCTGGCGATTGCCATCGTGCACATGGGCAACTCGCCCGCGGCCGCGCGGCTGACCATCGTCTCGATCAAGACCTCCGGCATGATCAACACGGCCTGGGCGATGGTGGTCGCCGGCGTCGGCACGCTGGTGCTCCTGCGCGGCGGCTCGGCCTGGCAGGCGATGGCCGTCTACCTGGGCGCGCACCTGCTCTCCTCCGCCCTCGTCGTGGCGGCCCTGGTCCGGCACCGCGCCACCGTTCCTGGAGTCACAGCGGTGCTCGCGCTGGGTGCGGGGACGGCAGTCGCGCTGGCGCTGCTGGCCTGGGTGCGCGAGGCGCAGCCCGGGCTTTGGCTTGGAGCGACAGATC
>CAZZYO010000018.1:0-44981 GCA_964658255.1 Candidatus Babeliales bacterium | reverse complement strand
GTGAAACGAGTTCGCAAAGCCCGAGCCAAGCACCAGCCAGAAGAGCAGCGGCGAGGCAATCACCCCTACCACGCGAGCCTTTTGGCGATAGAAGCGAACGATCTCGCGGCGCCACAGCGACGCAGCCGCAACCCAGGTGGAAGGCGTGGCGCTTGCGACCAGCGGCCGCACGATGCGATGGGAAGAAGGAGCAACGAGAGTAGCCATGGGTTAGAGCGGCTCCTTATAGGTTGCGGGCATTGCGTTCTCGGCCCGAGTCCTGGCATCAGGCTCGGCTTCCGGACCAACTTCGGTCCAGAATCGGTGGCCGGTGCGCTGGATGAAGACGTCCTCAAGCGAGGGCTTGGCGACGCGGATGCCTTCAACCAGCCCGGGAAAAGCTTCGATCACCTGGGTGACAAATCGATGCCCTTGTGGGTGCTCAAGGCGAACGCCAAGTCCGTGCACAGTGGGCGCGACAAAGAATCGCTGCGCCACGCGCCCGGCGAGCTCGCTGGCCTGGGCTTCCGTTGCGGCATCAAGGAGCACAACGTCGCCGCCGACCGATGATCTGAGCTCTGCCGGGGAACCAAGCGCGACCAGCCTGCCAGCGTTCAGAATCGCCAGGCGGTCGCAGTGCTCGGCCTCCTCCATCAGGTGCGTCGTCACCAGCACAGAGACGCCGTCTTCATCGCGCAGCGTGCGCAGATACTGCCACAGGTCGCGGCGTGCGCCAGGGTCAAGGCCGGTGGACGGCTCGTCGAGCAGCAGGACGGAGGGCGAGTGGATTAAGCCTTTGGCCAGCTCCACCCGGCGCTGCATGCCACCTGAAAGTGTCTCGACGGGATCATTCGCCCGGTCGCGGAGAAGCACGCGTCCCAGGACCTTGTCGATGCGCCGCTTGAGCAAAGGGCCGCGCAGTCCGTACAGGTGCCCCTGGTGCATCAGGTTTTCGCGCACTGTCAGCTTGATGTCGACCGAACGCGCCTGGAAAACGATGCCGATCTGCTGCCGCACCCGGTTTGCCTCACGCGCGACATCAAAGCCGGCGATGCGCGCGGACCCGGCGCTGGGGGTCATAAGTGTCGAGAGGATACGGAAGAGCGTCGTCTTGCCGCTGCCATTTGGGCCCAGCAGGCCGAAGATCTCTGCCGGGTGCACGGTGAAGGTAAGAGCGTCCAGCGCGCGGCGGCTGCCGTAGCTGTGGGTCAGCGCAGATAGCTCGATTGGCGCCGCGGCGGAAGCAGGGGGCGAGACATGCGCGGGAGAGGTCAGTGTAGCCATGCGGTTATCCCTTCCCTGTTGCGTTCAACATGAGCGCGATGAGCAGGAGCGGCAGGTGGATCACGCTCACCTTCAGCAGGTCGCGCGCATACATCTTGCTCTCAAGCACAGACCGGGCGCGGATGATGCGCGCAAACCGGATGGTGTAGGCCAGATAGACAAGGCTCAGCAGCAGCGCAGTGCCGCCGTACCAGTAGCCGGCGACGTGCAAATAGACCGGCACCAGGCTGACCGGCACCATGAGCACGGCGTAGGTGATCGCCTCGATTACCGTCGACCAGCCGTCTGGCTGCACGACCGGGAGCATCTTGATGCCGGCGCGCCCGTAATCCTCGCGATACAGCCAGGAGATGGCCATGAAGTGGGGAAACTGCCAAACAAACAGCAGCGCAAACAGCGCAACGGCCGGCCACTCGATAACACCACGCGCCGCTGTCCAACCCAGCAGCGGGGGCATCGCGCCCGGAAAGGCGCCAATAAACGTCGCAAGCGTGGTGTGGCGTTTGAGTGGGGTGTAAACGGCAACGTACGTCAGGCCAGTCAGCAGGGTTAGCCCCGCCGTCATCCAGTTGGCGGCATGTACCAGCAGGAGCGCTCCCAGTGCTGCAGCTCCCAGGGCCATCGCAAGTCCGTGCGCCAGGCCAATCCGCCCGGCCGCCATGGGGCGGCGCGCCGTACGCACCATCCGCGCGTCAAGCTTGCGCTCAATGGCCTCGTTCATCGCGGCCGAGCCGGCTGAGACCAGACCGATCCCCAACAGCACCTCGATCAATCCAGGCTGCATGCTGCTGATGCCGGTGCGCAGGCTGCCGAGGTAGAAACCCGCCCACGCCGTGAGCACGACCATCAGGGTAACGCGCACCTTGAAGAGCTCTGCGTAGTCCGACAGGCGCGAGGCAGTTTCGCCAGCGGCCAGAGTACCCGTCGCCTCGGCCGCGCGGGCTGCGTCCGGCACATCGAGCGAGGGTGCGAGCGGTGCCAGAGGCGTCACTGCGACCTGCTCCCGAAGTTGCATCGTAGCCGGAACGCCGGCAAATCACTTCCTGCGGACAGCGCGCGTCCCCCTGTCCAGTCGTGGCTCAAGCCCGAACTTGGACGCATCAGCACCTCTCTATACTACCAAGGCAGGCACGGGAACTCGCGGCCCTGGGCGGCAGGCGCAGGCTGCAACTTGTACCGGATCAAGCATGACGCAGCGCATGCGGTGGAGCGTGCCTGCTTCAGTGAAGCGGCATCGCGTCGGTGGCCAACGGGACAGCAGGTGTCTTTACCAGGTACTCGTCGAGGAGAACAGCGACAAGCACCGCGGTGGGAACAGAGATCATGGCGCCCACCACCCCGGCCAGCGCCGTGCCGATAAGCAGAGAGACCACGACCGCAGTCCCCGGCAGGTCAACGCTGCTCTTCATGATGCGTGGAGTCAGGTAAGCATTCTCAAGCTGCACATAGATGGCGTAGAAAATGATCACGCCGAGCACGTGGCCCCACGAGTCGATCGCAGCGACCAGGATCACCAACGCCATGGAGAGCAGCGCCCCGGCGACCGGGATGATGTTAAACAGCCCCATCAGGACGCCAAGCGCGTAAGCATACCGGATGTGCAGCGACGCGAAAACGATGGTCGAAAGCACGCCCAGGATCAGCATGAGCGAGCCCTGGCCTAACAGCCACTTGCCCATGCGGCCTTCTGCCCTGCCGAGCGTACGGTGAAGACGGGCACGTGATCGATCTTCAAAAAAGCTCAGCAGCCAGTAGTAGGTGTGTTCTCCCTCAAGCACGAAGTAGACCGTCAGGATGACGCAGGTCAGGATGTCGGCCAGCTTTCCCGCACCATTCTTGAATCCTGTGAAAGCATAGCCGGCAAAGTTCGAGACAAAATCCTGCAGCTTCTGGTTCACGCTGCTCATATCGACATGCTTCGCGATTGGCAGCCGCTGCAGGCGGCCAAGCAGTTGGGGACCCTTGGTCGGCAGCTCGATGATGAACTCGCGCATGTCCCGCACGACCGGTGGGATGGCAAACATGATGAAGAGTGTGAGCGCACCCCCGGCCACAAGGAAGACCACCAGGATGGCCACACCGCGCCCCGGCTGCCACTTGCCGATCTGCAGACGCATGATCAACTTCAGGATCGGCATGATGACCACAGCGAACAGGGCGCTCACATAAAGCAGGAAAAGCACCTCTCGCGTGAGCCAGGCTATGTAGAGCGCCGCCATGACTCCGAAGGTGAAGACAATGTTGCTGCGGGTCGTGCGTCGCGCGGCGTAGATTTCCTCGGTCATGCGCGGAGGTTCTCCTCTCAGTGCCAAGGTATGTCGGGGCGCGTTGCAATCCTATACGCGCGCTGGTAACTGGCCCTGTGATGCGCAATCAAGTCCGGGCGCACGCTTGAAAGCAGGTCGGCACAGAGAAGGAGGGGCGGCAGGGGCAGGTTAACTTGCCGGGGCGCGTGGCACCAAAGTGGATAGCGGGGTCGCGCCAAGCAGCACGCGAACGATCTGCTCAGGAGTGCGGCCTGCAGTTTCGATCGAGGCATGCGCCTGGCGGTAGTAGCTGGCCCGACGCGCAAACCTCTCGGCGAGCCCCGCTCGATCGGAGAGGACCGGTCGGAGCGCACCATCCGCCTGTTGCTCGCAGCGTTCGACCGCCAGCGCAAGTGGGGTATCCAGAAAGATGATGTGTGTACTACGGCTTGTAAATAGACTTTCTCGCGTCGATGGGAGTTCAAGGGCGCCGCCGCCCAGAGCCAAGACAATCAGCTTCCGGGTAAGTTGGCGGATGACGATCTCCCGCTCCAGCTCGCGGAAACCAGCTTCGCCATGCCTTGCGAAAAGATCGGCGACCGTTGAGCCATGCGTGAGAACGATCTCATCGTCGCTGTCGACGAATTGCCAGCCGAGTTCAGCTGCAAGCAGTGAGCCGACAGTCGACTTACCGGCGCCCATAAAGCCGGTGAGCACTACCCGCGCAATGGAGGGGAGAGTGAGCGCCTCCAGGGTCTCGCCTGCGCTTAGCGGTGAGTGCTGCTGCTCTTGTCGGCCGATTGCAGGGCCTCCCGGATGTGGTCCCAGACAGCAGGCGCCGGATCGTGGATTGGCATGAGCAGCTTCGCCTGATTGGCGATGTAGCGAAGGTCGCGCACTAGTTCTGCACAGTTGTCGCAGCTCTCCAGATGCTGCTCCTTGCTCAGGTCAGCCTCAGATTCAAAGATCTGTGGCAGCCTGGCCTGGAACTCTGCACAGCCCTCACTTGCCTCTTTTGGGTCAATCATTCGCTCACTTCCTTTCGCAGCCCGGACTTAAGCAGATCGCGGAGCTTCATCCGCGCCTTGTGCAGCTGCGATTTACTGTTGCCGATCGAACAGTCCAACATGCCGGCAATCTCGTTGTGCTCGTACCCTTCCACATCATGAAGGACAAAAACCAATCGGTAGCCCGGCGGCAGGTTTTCTACCGCCCTCTCCAGCGTCACCCGGTCAATCGAGCCGGATAGTTGCAGGTCGCGTGCACCGATATCCTTGCGCGGCCCATCATCACTCGACGGTTCCAGCGTCTCTTCCAGCGATACCTGCGGCAGGCCTTTCTTCCGCAAGTGCATCAGCACAACGTTGACGGCCAGCCGATGCAGCCAGGTGGAGAATGCCGAATCGCCTCGGAAGGTCCCGATCTTGCGGTAAAGCTGCAGAAAGGCTTCCTGGGTCAGGTCCTCTGCCTCTGCCACGTTCCCCAGCATGCGCAGGCACAAGGAGTAAACCCGCCGCTTGTGAAGCGCGTACAGGGTTTCAAATGCTCGCGCGTCTCCGCCCTGGGCTGCGGCAATTGCCTCTGCCTCACCCGCAATCGGGGGGTTGCGCCGCATGTGCTGTGTCGGCGCCTTGGGTTGTGTCGGTCCCGGCGTGGGACTTAAAGTGGGGCCGTCGATTGCAAGTGGGGTGTTTACATCCGGTGCTGCCATTGAAATAGTGACTCCAGTCGCTTGCCAGGCGTGTGCTCTGCCGGGCACTAAATCGGCACTCTGCGCGGACTCACTCTTGTCTCTCACTAAAGTCCGTGCCTCGCATTGGCAAGGCCTCTCCGTAGGGGCTCATGTTTAAGGGCAAACGTTGGTGAGACGCGGCTGCTGCCCTTTCTGGTTGCTTTCTACTGCGCCCTTCCGGGGCTCTTCAAGTGCCCAGGAAACGCGCGTACAGACTGCGTGCCTCGGTCATGCTGGTGGTGCCCTGGATCACGGCGCGTCCATCAGCAAAGACGGTAAAGACGCGCTCCCCGCGCCAAAAGCGTAGCGTCAGCTCGTTGAATCGTACCGGCCCATGCGGTGCCAGCCGCGTAGCCAGCGCCGCAAAATCGACCGGCCGCGCATGCTCATGGATCTGCACACTGTTGCGGCCACACAGAGTGATATGGGGGCGCGCCTCGCCGCGAAGGTGGCCAAAGTCCCGTTCCCCGCAGACCCGGCAGCCAGGGCGCGGCCGGGCTGCGGAGACCTCGGACCGTTCGTTGGTCCATAAATCATGAGAGAGGAGCGTGCGACGCATCGCGGCCCGCGCGCCGACAAGGTACTTCAGCGCCTCGGTCGCCTCGATGGACGCGGCAAGATTGACAGCAGTATTGAGGATGCCGGCGGTGTCGCAGGTGTCCACGAGCCCGGTTGGCGCCTCTGGGAACAGGCAGGCCAGGCAGGCGGTTTCGCCGGGCAGGATGTTCATGCTGACCGCATAGGCACCCACCGCGCCAGCATAGATCCAGGGCTTGCCTTGCTCTACAGCGTAGTCATTGAGCAGGTAGCGGGTCTGGTAATTGTCTGTTGCGTCGAGCACCAGCGTGGCGCCTGCGAGCAGTTCATGAATGTTGGCGGGGACCAGATCGACAACCCGGGCCTGCACCCGGACGCCTGCATTAAAGAGCCCGATCCTGCGCCGCGCGGCCTCTGCCTTGGGCAGCCCCTCGCGTGCGTCCGCTTCATCAAAAAGCAGCTGCCGCTGCAGGTTGCTCTCCTCGACAAAGTCGCGATCAATCAGCGTGAGTGTGCCCACACCGGCGCGCGCCAGCAGACCCGCCGCAGCAGCACCCGTAGCGCCGCAACCGACAATGGCAACGTGCCCGGCGGCAAGCTGTGCCTGGCCCTGCTCGCCAATGCCCGCAAAGAGCACCTGCCGCGAGTACCGCTCCTTGTCACCCAGCAAGCCGGCAGCAGGTGCGCGGACGGGCTCTCCTGTTGAGGCAACCTGCTGAGTCTGGACGTGACCGGTGACTGTCATGGAGAATCTAGTTTCCAGTATAGGCAAGACGCAGGGCAGGCGAGCGCAAGAGCTCAGCGCCGGCATCCAACTGTCCGTTGATCAGCGACTTAGGCGAACCCGACGTGCGTGGTGGAGGCGCCCGAGCGCAACCAACCCCGGCGCAAGCTCGTCCAAGGCAGAGAGGTTGCATCCAAAAGGCTGCTGGGCAGCACGGCCTTGGCACTGTGGCGGGGCAAGGCTTTTCGAGCACAATGGTAAGCAAGAGAGGCCCATCACCAGTGATACGTAGACGTGAGTGGAAGCGGTTCCGGCGCGAGTGTATGGGAGCGGGCCTGCTGTTAGCAGGCTTTGCCCTGGCGCCTGGGGCGATGGCACAGGGAACGGTGGACTCGAGCAGCACCCCGCCCGCTGCAGGCAAGCCGGCCAACGGGCCTGCTGACAGCACCCAGACCGTTCCGAATGCCGAGCGCCTGCCGGGCTACGACGAAGGCGGCGGCATGACGGCCAAAAAACCCGCAGCCGTGACCGGGGCGGGCACTGAGAATCTGCGTGCCTGGCGCGGGCTCAAGGTCGCGTCCGTGCAGTTCAGCGGCGTGACTGCGGAACGCCTGGCTCCCCTGGCAGCCCAACTCGACCTGCAGCCAGGACAGCCGCTTGACCCGGCCAAGGTGCGCACCAGCCTGCGCCGTCTGTATGCGAGCGGACTTTACAAGACCGTGGCGGTGGAGGGCACGCGCACCGGCGACACGGTGACGATCACCTTTAGGGGCGACCCGCAGCTGTTTATCGGTCGCGTTGCGGTCAACGGCGTAAAGCAGGAAAACTTTGGCAGCCTGCTCGAAGGCTCAACCAAGCTGAGCCCCGGCACGCCCTACACACCGGAGAAGCTCGACCGGGCCGACAAGCTCATCCAGAGCACGCTCGAGACAAATGGCTACTACCAGGGCAAGGTCACCCAGCAAACAAAGATTGATGTGCCGAACTCGCAGATTGACGTGACCTATGACGTGACCACCGGCAAGCCCGCGCGCGTCGGCAATGTCTCGGTGCAGGGCAACAGCGGCATGACGCTCGACAAGTTTCGCAAGAAAGCCAAGCTCAAACGCAAGACCAAGGTGACCCGCGACACGGTCAACATTGCCCTGGCCAAGCTGCGGGCCGATTATCAAAAGCAGCAGCTACTGCAGTCTACCGTCGCGCTCGATACCAAGACTTACCAGCCGCCGGTCAACCAGCTCGACCTTGCGTTCAAGGTAAACGAGGGGCCCAAGGTGCTGGTCCGCGTAGATGGCGTCAAGATGAGCAAGGGCAAGATCCAGAACCTGATCCCCGTCTACGAAGAGGGGGCGGTGGACGAAGACCTGCTGAACGAAGGCGACAAGCGCATTCACGATCTATATCAACGACAGGGCTATTTTGATGTGCAGGTCTCACATGACCAGATCGAGCGCACCGCTACGCAGACGGTAGTCACCTTCCACGTCAATCCAGGCAAGATCCACGATGTCGACACAGTCACCATTCACGGCAATAAGTACTTCCAGCTCAGCCTGATTGAGCCGCGGTTGAACGTGCACCCGGCAAGTATCTTTGAGCACCGCGGTATTTACTCGCAGGCGCTGGTTGCCTCTGACGTTGCGACCATTACGGCTATCTACGAAGGCAGCGGCTTCAGCAGTGTCAAGGTAACCCCGGTAGTCAAAGACTCGGAACTCGACGCCAAGGGCAGGCTATCGAAAAAAGTTGCGCACATCGCTGTCGACTACCAGGTGGTCGAGGGCCCGCAGCAGCGCTTTGGGGCTTACACGATCGTCGGTAACACAGAGGTGCCGCGGGAGACGCTGACTCCTTTGCTGACGACCCAGGTTGGCCAGCCGTATAACTCCAATAACCTGACCACTGATCGCGATGCGGTGCTGACTTACTACCTCAGCCACGGATACGATCACGCGAATGTGACACTGAAGCAGCTGCCTGACCAGCAGGACCCGAACCTGATCGACGTCACCCTGAACATCACAGAAGGCGAGCAGATCTTCGTCAACAATGTGCTCATGTCGGGCCTCCACTTCACTCGGCAGAAGACGGTCGCGGATGCAGTGCTGGTCAAGCCGGGCGATGTGCTGAACCAGACCTCGCTGATCAACACGCAACGCCGGCTCTACGACCTGACGCTGTTCAATGGCGTCACCACTGCAGTCCAGAACCCGAGCGGCGATGAATTGCGCAAGAACGTGCTGATCCAGTTCAAGGAGGCCAAACGCTGGGATGTGAATTACGGTTTCGGCATCCAGGCGCAAACCGGGAACCCGACATGCAACGTCCAGCAGCGTATCCAGGAGGGCTTGAGCCGCTCCTGCGCCAACAATGCGAACGGAAAATTTGGCGCCAGTGGCCTGATTGAAGTGGACGTATCCCGCATCAACCTGCGCGGCAGTGACAACTCCGTCACGCTGAAAACAGCCTACGGGTCGCTCGAGAAGCGCGCCGTGCTGACCTACGCGGACCCTCGCTTCTTCGGCGATCCAAAGCTGACCTTTTCGCTCTCCGGCGGGTACACCAACGCGCGCGATGTGAGCACCTACGCGGCCTCGCGCCTTGAAGGCACGGCGCGCCTCACCCAGCACCTCAACCTTCCTACCACCCTGATCTACCAGATGTCCTTTCGACGGGTGAAGGTGGATCCGAACACGTTGCAGATTGATCCAAGTGAGATCCCGCTGGAAGCGGCTTCTGCTACCGTGGGCGGGCCCGGCATCACCTGGATCCGCGACACGCGTCGGCCAACACCGCTTGACGCTTCAGGCGGCACCTACAACACGGTCCAGGAGTTTTGGTCCGACGCCAAGTTCGGCGCTCAATCAAACTTCAACCGGCTCGACGGCACCAACTCGAGCTACTACTCGTTTGGCAACGTACGGCGCTTTGTCTTCGCGCGGAACACGCGGCTGGCCTTTGAGCGCTCCTATGGCAGCAGCACGCAAGAGCTGATCCCCATCCCGGAGCGCATCTACGGCGGCGGCGCGCAGTCACATCGCGGCTTCGGCATCAACGCGGCGGGCCCACGCGACTCCGAGACCGGCTACCCCATCGGTGGCGCGGCAGCGTTCGTTAACAACTTCGAGCTTCGCCTGCCCCCGCCTGTGCTGCCCTACGTCGGCAACAGCGTCAGCTTCGTGATCTTCCACGACATGGGCAACGTCTTTGCAAAGGGTTCTGATATCTGGCCAAGCTTTCTGCGCTTCCGCCAGCCCAACCGCGAGGGATGCCGCGATATTTCGATGGCTGACCAGTCGGGGCCGAACGCAGAAGCGAACAACATTGGCCTCAATGGCTTATGCAGCTACAACTACTTCTCCCATGCTCTTGGGCTAGGTGCACGCTATAAGACGCCGATTGGCCCGATTCGGGTCGATGCCAGTTACAATCTCAACCCGCCGCTCTACCCACAGCCGGAGTACTACAACAACCAGGGCATCACCGTGCCACGGTACAGCCAGGCCTCGCACTTCAACTTCTTCTTCAGCATCGGGCAGGCATTTTAATGCGCATACTCATGAGCTTGTCGCCGCTGCTTTTTGCCTCAGCTTTGCTCGCGCAGAACGCAGCCCCCGTCACCAACGATGTACCCGCGCATGTGCCTGCCGCCGACGCGAAGACGGCAAGCAAACAGGCCGTGGAGGCGCGGCAGAACGCAAACAGTAACACCGCGCCTGAAGGCCAGGCAAAGGTGCTCGACAGCGTGGTCGCCATCGTGAACGGCGATGTGCTACTTGAGAGTGACGTGGAAGAAGAGCAGCGGCTGGAGTCGCTGCAGCTGCTGCCCGAAGGGGAGAACACGATTGTTCGCGCAGCGCAGCACCTGATCACGCGCACCCTGATCCTGCAGCAAATGGCCGCGCAGCAGGAAGCACCACCGAACATCACCGATGCCCAGGTCGCAAAGACCGTGGACGACCTGAGGAAGGACGTGCCTGGCTGTGCAGCGGCGCACTGCGAAAGCGCAGCCGGTTGGGACGCGTTTTTGAAAGCACGTGGGCTCACAGCAGACGAGGTGAATCAACGCTGGCGGCAGCGGCTCGTCATCCTGGATTACCTGAACGTGCGCTTTCGCTCGGGGATTCGCATTCCGCCGGCTGACATAGAGAAGTACTACACGGCAAACATGCTGCCGGAGTTTGAGAAGAAACACCAGAAGCCGCCAGCGCTCAAGACGCTCGCGCCGCGCATCCAGGAGGTGCTCTTGCAGGAGCAGGTCTCAAAACAGATTGATGATTGGGAAACAACGCTGCGGCAGGAAGGCAGCGTGCAAATCCTGGTCCCTGCCTACGGGCAAAGCACCAACAGCGATAGCGACGATACAGGGAGTGGCGCGTGAGCACCGGTGCAGGCGGCGGACTAAATCTGGGCGGGCTTGGGCGTGGGGGATTCCAGCGCGATGCTGGGGGGCAGAAGCACAAGGCGCGCCGCTTCTTGCTTGCCACCGTTGCCATTCTCTCGCTTGTGCTGGTGGTCGCGGTGCTGGGCTTCGCCTGGTACTCGACCACGCCTGCGTTCGAGAATCGTGTGCGCGGCATTCTTGTCTCCACTCTCGAAGATTCGGTCGGCGGCCAGGTAGAGCTTGGGGCCGTGCGCTGGCACCTGTTGCATCTTGATTTCGAGATTGACAACCTGACCATTCACGGGCTCGAGGCGAAGGCGGAAGTTCCTTTCGCGCACCTGGACAAGCTGCATGTGCGGGTAAAGATCATCTCGCTTTTCAAGGCGCAGGTGGGGCTCAACTATCTTGGCGTCGAGCACCCGGTCGTGCACTACATCGTCTACAAGGACGGCTCAACCAACCAGCCGGTACCGCGCAGAAAGTCCGCGCCGAGCAACAAGTCCACCGTGGATACGATCTTTGATCTAGCCGTGGATCGCACAGAGATCAACAATGGCGTCGCGCTCTTCAACCAGCAGGCCCTGCCTTTCAGCCTGGCAGCCAATGCCCTTGCTGTGCAGGTGAACTACCTTCCCACGCAGGATCACTACAGCGGCACCATCCGCATCTCGGACATAACGGCCGATCGCGGCGTCTCTGCGCCCATCCACTCCAGGCTTGCGGTCGATCTCGACTCGGGACGCAAGGAGCTGACCGTTTCCTCGCTCGTCTTTAACGCCGGGCAGTCACAACTTACCGCGCATGCACATGTAGCCAACTTTGACGACCCACACTGGGAGATGAATGCCAAGGGAACGGTAGACCTGCGCGAGGCCGAGGCTCTGGTGCCTGTACCCGGGCTTAACCATGGCGTGCTCGCGCTTGACCTGCAGGGCAAGGGCACCAAGGCGCTCTTCAGCGTAGACGGCCAGACGCAGCTTGCAAGCGTGGATTACGTTGCCTCCGGTATCGCAGTTCGCGGGCTGAACGCCGCGACCAAGGTTCACGTGACGCAGGATGAGCTCTCGCTCGACGACCTGCGTGCACGGTTGGCCCAGGGCGGCACGGTAGAAGCAGACGCGCATATCTACAACTGGCTTGCGTCGTCAACGCCAGCGGCGTCGACAGTGGCGCAGGCTACGTCCAATCCGGAAGCAAAGACAGCAGTGTCGCGTGGAGTCGTCAATGCGCGCCTCAGCGGCTTCACGTTGCCCTCCATCCTGTCGGTGATTGCGCCACCCAAGTTTCAAAATCTTGGCTTCGCCACCACGGCATCGGGCACGCTCAACCTGCACTGGGTTGGCAGTCCTTCAGATCTTGCAGCCGACGCGAAGATTGCACTGAACGCGCCCCAGCAGCCTGGGCGGGGTGACGTGCCGGTCAATGGCGTGATCGACGCCTCCTACTCTGGCCGCGAGAACAGCGTGCTGATACGGCAACTCCAGGTGCATACGCCAGGCTCGCAACTGGGCGTGACCGGCGGCGTAGGCCTGGCTGCCGGGCGAGGCTCGTCGCTGCAGGCGCAAGCGACAGTATCAAACCTGGGTGAGTTTAACCGCGCGCTCATCGCCTTCGGTGTCGGCGCAAATGGCAAGAAGGGCACGCAGGCAATCCCAGTGCAGTTGCACGGGCAGGCGCAGTTTAACGGTACGGTCACTGGCAACCTAGCGGCACCTGACGTGAAGGGACACCTGAGCGTCAACAACTTTGACGTGGCGCTAAACCAGGCACCACCTGCTGCCGTCGGAGCGCGGGTCCTCGACGCAGCGGCGACTGGCGGAGCGTCTGGCTCAGCCACCAACGCACAGGCGGCTGGCATGGCTGGGTGCACGGTGCCCGCTGGCGGCTCAGCCTCCCTCAACTGCCCTAACCCTGCTGGCCAGCAGGTGCCGGTGCCGACGCAAGCGACAGAGAACAACGCAAATGGAGCCAAGGGACAAAACCCTGCTCTGCCGGCGATTGCTCCACCCGCCGCCGGGACCGCTGCAGCAGCAGCTGCACCGCAGACGCTCCACTTCGACTCGCTGACCGCGGATGCCGAGTACTCTCCCGCGCTGATCTCGGTGCAAAGTGGCCTCCTGGTGCGTGGCAACACACGGGTCCGCGTCTCCGGGCAAATGCAGGCGCACCACCTCAGCCGTCATCGCCTGGCCTTTGACAACGACTCGGCCCTCAGCGGAGATGCGTCGGTTGACAAAGCCGCGCTCACCGACCTGCTGACGCTGGCTGGCCAAACGCTGGCCGTGACAGGCACGCTCACGCTCCACACCCACATTGGCGGCACGCTCAACAACCTGAATGGCGGGGGCCACCTAAACGTCGCCGGCGGCCAGATCTACGGTGAGCCCTACAAGAGCCTCGACGCAGACCTGGTTTATGCCGGTCGCGATGTTGGCGCATCGAACCTGGTCTTCCTCGAAAACGGCGGCAGGGTGACAGGGGATGGCGGCTTTAGCCTGGCCAGCAAGCAGTTTCACTTTAAAGCGCAGGGCTCCGGCTTCGACCTGGCACACCTGAAAACGCTCAATACCGCGCCCTACGCGGTGGGCGGGCAGCTGAGCTTTGACGCGCAGGGCGCCGGCACAGCCGACGCACCAGCGGTCAACGCAACCGCGCACCTTGTTAATTTGTCGATCGCGAACGCAACCGGTGGTCCGGCTTCGACCGGCGCGCTTGAGCTGACGGCGCGGACGCAGGCAGGCAAGGCGACCATCGACCTGAACGGTCGCCTGAACGGCGCCAGCCTGCAGTTGCACGACGTAACAGCAATTGCCGCGCCCTACCAGACCCAGGCACGACTTAGCGTGGCCAGCCTCGACCTGAACCCCTACCTGCAGCTGGCCAACGTGCAGGGCGTTACCGGGCACTCGCAGATAGCCGGCGATGTATCTGTCAGCGGCCCGCTGGGCACACCACGTTTGCTGAACGGTGATGCCACGCTCTCCAAAATCGAGGTGGTTGCGCAGGGTGTACCGCTTGGCACCGAGAGCGGCCTGCACGCGACCCTTCGTAATGGCGCGGTCACCCTTGACCCGGTGCACGTGACCGGCGGCGGGAGCGATCTGCGTGCACAAGGCCGGGCAGAGCTGTTCGGCACCGAGCGTGTGCTGGATGTGAAAGCGAATGGCTCTCTGGACCTGAAGATCGTGCACTCACTGGTACCGGACGCTACCGCGTCAGGGCAGATCACGCTGGGGATGAACGTGGGCGGCACCATCGAACGGCCTGATCTCGAAGGCCGAGTCAGCTTCAACAACGTGAACGCAGCCTACGCTGCCGTCCCGAACGGGGTGAGCGGGATGAACGGCTCGCTGGTCTTTGATCAGGGCCGCTTGCAGGTAGAAAACCTGACCGCAACCAGTGGTGGCGGGCAGGTGGTCTTCGGCGGGTTTGTCGCCTACCAGCAGGGTGTGTACGCCGACCTGAACCTCACCGGCAAAGCGGTGCGCGTGCGGTACGCGGGCGGCATCAGCGCACTGCTTGATACCAAGGTGCGCGTGCAGGGCACGCTTGCGAGCCTGCTGGTGAGCGGCGGAGTGACCATCACGCGCTTCTCTGTAGGCCCAAATCTTGACCTGTCCAGCTTCAACTCAAACGGCATTTCACCACCGCCTGATCCGACTGCTTTCGGCAACAAGATCCGACTGGATGTTCGCATCAATTCATCCCCGCAGCTGGATATCAACAACAGTTATGCCAAGCTGGCGGGCGATATCAACCTGAACATACGCGGCACGGCGGTTGACCCGAGCGTGCTTGGGCACATCTCGATCACCGAGGGCGATGCGACCTTTGCCGGCACTCACTACACCCTGCAGCATGGCGATATCTACTTCTCAAACCCTGTGCGGATTGATCCGACCATTGATCTGGAAGCAAGCGCGCATGTAGAGGATTACGATGTGCTGCTTGGCCTGCATGGAACGCCATCCAAGCTGGCGCCGACATTCCGCTCGGAGCCGCCACTTTCAGAGCAGGATATCTTCGCCCTGCTCGCTGTCGGCAAAACGCAGGAAGAGCAGCAAATCTACTCGCAGCAACAGCAGCAGGCTGGGGTTAACTCGACTGCTGATTCGCTGCTTGGTGGGGCGCTGAATGCAACCGTGAGCAGCAGGATCAACAAGCTCTTCGGTGGGGGCAGCGTCAAAATCGATCCAACCTTTGTAAGCGGCACCGGTAACTCAACTGCGCGGATCACGGTACAACAGCAGGTTTCAAAAAGCGGCACCGTCAGCTATGCGACCAATGTCAATTCCACGAACCAGCAACTGATCCAGGGTCAGTTCAACCTGACGCCGCAGGTCTCGCTGATTGCAGTGCGCGATGAGTCAGGGGTTTTCAGCGTCATCATGAAATTGCACCAGCGTTACCGCTGAAGAAGGTTGCTGTAGCTTGGCGCAACCTTCCTCCCGGAGTCGTGTCTCTAAGGGCATGGGGTTGTTTACTGAAGGAGACCCCGGAGGCGCACGATGTTTTCAGTATTCGGCAGTAGAAAGACCACACTGCTTGCTACAGCACTTGCGGCCGCAACTGTCCTTTACGCACCCGGCCCACCTGCAATGGCGCAGGATGATGTTGCCAAGCAGCAGGCAGAGCTTCAAAAAGCTTTAAACAAGAAGCAGTTTGCGAACGTACACGGCACCATTCAGAACAACGTGATCATGCTTACCGGCAGCGTGGACGTTTTGGATGAAAAGGAAGAAGCAGATCGTCGCGTACACCGCATCAAGGGCATCAAGGGCATTGACAACGAGATTACGGTCAATGGTCCGACAGTGCCCGATGCAGAGCTGCAGCAGAAGCTGGTACGGGCCATTGAGTACGACCGCGTCGGTTACGGCACTACGGCCTTCAATGCGATTTCTGTCGGCGTGCAGAACGGCGTTGTCACGCTCGGCGGCCATGCCTATGGCCCCGTCGATGCCGACTCTGCTGTTGGTGTGGCCAGCAACACCAAAGGTGTTCGCGACGTCGTCAACGAGATCCAGGTAGACCCAACATCGCCCATGGACGACCGCATCCGCATCCAGGCGTTTCGGACGATCTACGGCTTCCCGATGCTGAACAAGTACGCGATTGATCCGGCCAAACCGATCCGGATCTCGGTGGCGAACGGCAACCTGACGCTCTATGGCGTCGTTGATACGCAGGCAGAGAAGGACGCGGCAGGCATCCGTGCGAACACCGTACCTGGTGTCTTCAAGGTGACCAACAACTTGCAGGTCGGTAACCCGTCCGAAGGTCGAGGCTAAGTCCCCGGAAAGCTTTCGCATGCACCCGCAGCCCTTCAGCAAAACCTTGAAAAAGGTCCTAGCTTAGGGGCTGCTTTCTTGTAATCGCTCCATGCGTGCGCTGAACAGGATCGGACCCGGCGGAACGGTCGCAGGTAAACTAGGGACATGGCGTTTTTACGCAGCATCGCTACCACGCTTGAGATGATCAAGTGGGAGCACTCTATCTTTGCTCTTCCGTTCGCGCTTACTGCTGCTGTGCTCGCCGCAGGTGGCTGGCCGCGCCCCATGCAGCTGGTCTGGATCGTCCTGTGCATGATCGCAGCGCGTTCGGCGGCGATGGCCTTCAACCGCTGGGCTGATGCGTCGCTCGATGCGGCTAATCCACGCACTGCGAACCGTGCCATCCCGGCCGGGATCCTGCGGCGAGAGTTCACGGCTGGCTTCACCATCGTGATGGCCACCCTCTTTATCTTGAGCGCTGCACAGCTCAACAGGCTCACGCTGCTGCTCTCCCCGGTGGCACTTGCGCTCGTGCTGCTCTACTCCTACACCAAGCGGTTTACCCGGTGGTCGCATCTCTTTCTAGGCCTGGCGCTTGGGTCGGCTCCCGCTGCTGCGTGGATCGCTGTGCGCGGCACCCTGGACGTGCGGATTGTTGCGCTGACGGCGGCGGTCCTGCTCTGGGTTGCTGGCTTTGACATCCTCTATGCGTGCCAGGACGCAGAGCACGATCGCGGCTGCGGGCTAAACAGCGTGCCTGCGGCCTTTGGCATACCCGGCGCGTTCTGGTTTGCACGCGGAATGCACCTCGCCATGCTGGCCATGCTGGTGTGGCTCTTGAGTTTGTTCAATCTCGGATGGGTCGCAGCCGCGGGTGTCGCGCTGGTCGCTGCCCTGCTGGCCTACGAGCATGCAATCATTTCGCCTGGTGACCTTTCGCGTCTGAATGCTGCGTTCTTCACCATGAACGGGGTTATCTCAATCGTCTTCTTTCTTGCCGTCTCTACCGACGTTCTATTGCGCCATGGCCATCTCTTACCGAAGCGCTGAACAAAGCGGCCTGACACACCAGGCCGCCTCGCAGGCTTTTGGGGAAGGTTAGACAACAAGGATCCCTCTTACTCTGAGGCAGCGAACGCACTTATAGCGCTGGGCGACGCCCGGTAATAAGCTGTATGACCAATACGACAACGGCGAGCACGAGCAGAATGTGGATGTAGGCGCCGATCGCATGAAAGCTGACCAGGCCGACCAGCCACAACACCAACAAGATTACGAAAATAGTCCAAAGCATCGTTTTATTCTCCTCAGAGGATGAACATCTTTCCCGGTGTGATAGGTTGCACGTCAGGCGGTTTCGGTTGCGTGCGGTACACAAGTTCGATCCGCGCCTGAGACGATTGTGCGAGCTTTGCTTGCTCTACCACTCCAGCTTCGCAGCACGAAGACCTGCAGCAAGATCGAAATGCCCTTCTATCCTGAACATGAGGTGGTGATTTCAGCTTTGAAAGGCCAAACGGGTGACGCGATTTCGCACACTGTAGCCATACAAGGCGAGTCCGGCGCCTTCAGTCACGAAGCCGCACTGGCGCTTGCCCCCGGCGCAAAGCTGTTACCTTGCGCGCTCTCGGCCGAGGTCTTCGCCTGCCTGGCAGACGGATCAGCAGACGCAGCCGTGATCCCGATTGAGAACTCGCTCGCCGGTTCGGTGCTTGAGCATTACGACTTGCTGCTTGCGCATCCGGTACAGATCGAAGGAGAGTATCTCCTGCGCATCCGACACAACCTGATCGCTCCGCATGGCACGAGCATCGAACAGCTGCGGGCGGTGTACTCGCATCCCATCGCGCTCGCGCAATGTAAGGCGTTCTTCGCTGCACACACGCATCTACGCCCTACCAGCTTTTACGACACCGCTGGCAGCGTGAAGCATGTGGTGGCCGAAGGCGACCGCAGCATAGGCGCTATCGCAAGCCGCCAGGCCGCGCAGGAGCATGGCGGTGTGATCCTTGCTGAGGGCATCGAGGACAATGCCGAGAATTACACGCGCTTTTTCCTTATACGGAGGGCTGGCTTGCCTGCGCTTCAAACGCCCGCTGTGCCGGCGAATAAGGTGAGCCTCTGCTTCGCGGTCGCAAATAGACCAGGCTCGCTCGTCCATGCGCTTCAGGTGTTTGCCGATCAACAGATCAACCTGACCCGGATCGAGTCGCGTCCCGTGCCCGGCAGCCCATGGGAGTACATCTTCTATGCCGACTACCAGCTGGCCAGGCCAGGTGATGCCGACGCAGCGTTGAACGAACTGCGAGAACACTGCTCCATGCTGCGGGAACTAGGCCGTTACCGCGCGGGGAAAGCGCGGTAACTCGCGCGGGCTTCGTTGCTGGCGCGCGGAGAGCAAACGCCTTGCATCGCAAGCGACTCCTGTATCATCGAATGGACAACTACTCCCCGCTACGCGACCAATCAACAGGTTTGCGCCAGGGGCAGCTGCGGTCTCCATTCTTAAGGATTGCAGGAAAGGCATCATCAATGGCAAAAGAAGGTATTCACCCTGGTTATAACGACATCAGCGTGAAGTGCGCGTGCGGCAATAGCTTCACAACCCGCTCCACCCACAAAGGCGACATCCACGTTGAAATCTGCTCCACCTGCCACCCGTTTTTTACCGGCAAGCAGAAGTTGATTGATACGGCCGGACGCGTCGAGCGCTTCCGTCGCAAGTACGCGAAGTCAGACGCTGCAACGGCAGCAAAGTAACCCGCTACGCACAATCGTTATGCAGAGCCTCTGCCACAGCGGAGGCTTTGCTGCGTCAGGCACTACACTGAAGAAGCAGCACGCGACACGCGGGTTATGCACCAGATCTGCTCGGGGTCCATGCGCATGCAGCGTGATACATACATGAAGAAAAGCTGGGATAATCCGGTGCCGCTGCCTCGAATGGCAGAGCTGCCGGCGCATGCGCGGGTGCCGGCCTCCTTTGCGATCGGCGGCGTACCGGTGGCGCCGGCAACTGTGCTCGCGCCCATGGCTGGGGTCACAGACACGGTCTTTCGCCGCTTCATCCGCAATGCCAGCCTCTTCTCCGCACCTGCCGCACGGCCGGAGGCAGGCGTTGTTTCGCGAGTTGACCTGCTCGCGCCGCACACCGATGCGGCGGCTTCGGTCGACCAGGAGATCTCAAACCAGCAGTCCGGCTGCGGCCTGCTAATGACCGAGTTCACGTCGGCCGATGGCCTCTCGCGCATGCGCGAGGTCAAGCGCCGCCGCTACCTTACCTTCTACGACGATGAGCACCCGATCTCTGCGCAGATCTTCGGCTCGAATCCGGAGACGCTCGCCGAGGCTGCTCGCATCATCGAGGCGACCGGCTTTGACATCGTTGACCTGAACCTCGGCTGCCCGGCCAAGCGCGTTGTCGCCTGCAACGGCGGCTCGGGCCTGCTGCGCGATCTGCCACTGATCGGTCGCATCTTCGAGTCTGTGCGCGCGGCAGTTACGATTCCCTTTACGGTAAAGTTCCGCATGGGCTGGAACGACAGGAATATAGTTTGCGTTGAGCTTGCCCGGCTGGCGCAGGAGTGTGGCCTGAACGCGGTTGCCCTGCACGCCCGCACCCGCGAAGACGGTTACTCCGGACAGGCGCGCTGGGAGTACATCGCCCAGGTCAAGGACGCGGTCAGCATCCCGGTCATTGGCAATGGCGACATCCGCACCCCCGAGGACGCGTGCGCGATCGTCGACGCAACCGGCTGCGACGCAGTCATGATCGGTCGCGCGGCGCCTGCGAATCCGTGGATCTTTCGCCAGATTGCGCAGTACACCGCGACCGGCAGCTACGAGCGCCCGACGGAGCAGGATCGATACCGGATGATCCGGACGTATTTCGAGATGCTGCTCGAAGACGCCCCCGCGCAGGATATGGGCATCAAGGATGGCCCCCGCGAGGCGCAAGGCAAGATGAAGCAGTTCGCCTCCTGGTTTACGCACGGCGTAGCAGGAGGCGGCGCCCTGCGGAAGGCGATTTACGAGGCGAAGACCGGGGTTGCTGTGCTGGATGCGGTGGAGCAGTTCTTCGAGGAGAGGCTAAGCGCAGTTTGTGCTGAGTCCATAGATCAGCTCGATCTTGCCGGTAGGCATCTGTAGTTCCACCCATCTCCTGGTCGACTTGCGCAGGCTTCCTTTCAGCCTTCAGTGGGTAGACTGTTGACTCTCGGCTCGTATGCAGGTCTACGGGCAGCCAGTCAGTGCGAAGTGATTACTGACGGATGCTGAGGATTGCGCTTAAGAAGGGCCAACTGCTTTCAGCACGCCGACGCGCGTCTTTGGCAGCCACTCCTGGGCTGACCAGAAAGGCCGAGGATGCGCGATGTTCTTCCACGTCAAAGGGAGCCGGCTTGCCCGCTGCTTTCATCCTGCAGGGCAGCTTCGCTGGCTGCGTTCAAGTGTCCGGCCATCAGGTGGGGCTGAACGCGCGCATCAAGGGATGCGGACAGTGCTGGTCAAGCAACCCTGAAGTTCAATGGCTTGATATGGGCTGAGGCGTTGGGTCGCTTGCTCGATCTCCTGAACTTCAGCTATCTGACCCTCCAGCTCGAACAAAGAACACTCGTCAGCCACGCGACACGGCTGCACAGGCTGCTGGACTCAGCCGCAATTTACCGCGCCATCGACTTCCCCGTTCCACCCTGCTTGCGGAAGATCACCCGCAGGCGCTTGCGCCAGCTCTCATCGAGCGCAATCAGCCTCCACTCCACCTCGGGAGAGATGTGCCTGAGCAGCTTCTCGAACTCGGAGTGCAGCCGCAGCGACGGCACCACAAAGTAGAGAATCGGGGGCGCGGGTGAGAGCTCTACTCCCGGAAAGTAGCCATTGCGCACGAACTCGCCCGCACGGTGGAGCGCCCGCACGCGCATCCAGTAGTCGAGCCCCTGAAAGGGCAGGTGCAGATCCTCACTCGCCTTTAGCTCAAGCACGGCCAGGCGTCCGCCGCGGGTGACGGCCAGCAGGTCCAGCATGCCTCGGTCCGAGGCCGCCAGCGCCGGCACCTGCGTGTACACCGGCGCTGCGCAAAGCTGCGGCTCGATCTCTGCAATCTCATAACGCAATCGCGACTCCAGCCAGCGCTCCGGCTGCAAGCGAAAGAGCGGGTTGCGCGTCGAACCCCCAGGGTGTCGCGACTCGAACAGCCGCGCGGTGAGCTGCTCGAAGAGCGGCGCAGTCGCCTCATTGAGCGGCGTCTCGCTTGCGCCGGCGCCAAAGCTTGCACGGTCCTCGCGCGCAAACGAGTTTGCCGCAAGTCCGTGCTGCACATGCGCAAAGGCGAGCCCGTGCAAACGCAGGGCAATCTCGGTCGGCGAGCGCGCGTCCAGCTCAACGCGCGCTCGCTGGTCCTCGGGCAGCAAGCCCAGCAGCCGGTCCACTCCCGCGCGGCATCGCGCAACAGCGGCGTCGGGACGAAAGGCCGATGACAGGTGAACATCGAAGTTCCCGTCGACCTCCGGGGCAAGCAGCGCCAGTTCCTCGTGCAACTCGTCCAGCTCGTACAGCTCCCACTTGGCAATCGCCGGGTTGAGCCAGGCCATGCGCGCCCTGGTCGTCGCTGCCATGTTCGCCGGAATGATGACCTTGATCCCCTCAACCAGCCTGCGCCCGGCTGACCGCTCGCGGCATTGCGCCAGCCAAAGCACAGCCACGGTCACAATGCTGTCAACCGAAGCTGGGGTCTCTTCGCCGTTAATTGCGACCACCGCCCACGCTGCCTGCCCTCGCTCCAGCAACCCGCGTGCATAAGCCGGGCCAAACGAATGCTCAAGGTCGGCGGAGGCGAACAGGTCCCCCTGCTTCCAGTCGGTGAAGTATCGGGTGAGCATCCGGCTCAGCAGGGCGCGGTACTTTGAGCGGGTCGTCTCGCGCGCTGACGGCGTGCGCTGATCACGATCGGCCACCAGGCGCAGCACCTGTGGCTTTACCTGGCCAAAACGCTTCACCTCCAGCCGCAGCGCGTCCCTTCGCTCCTCCAATCCGGTGACGGTACGGACCAGGTTGCGATCCTCGGACCAGAGCTGCAACACACATCGCCCGCTCGCCGCATCCAGCGTAAAGCGCGACCTGGCCATCTCGAAGAGCACGGCGCCCTCTTCGACAACAACGGCGCGCGGATTGTCGGCGAGGAATAGCTCAAGCGCCTGCGCGAGTTGCTCCGGGGTAAGCACTGGACCTTTGCGGGCGGCGGGAGCAGGCATCTGGCTTGATCATGCGGCGCATGGCAGCCGCGGACAAGATGACTTTTGGGTACGCTGCCTACCAGCCCTGACGCGCACGCAGACCCAGCACATGCGCTGTGTGGTGGCGGCTATGCCAGCTGTAGAGGGCGGTCATGGCATCAACGTTCGTCCGTCCCAGCACCGGGTGCACATAGCCTCGCTGCCAGTCTTGCTCAGCGAGCGAACCAAGCAGGGCCACCCAGCGTGTGTGCAACGGACCCAGCAAAGCCAGCGACACCTCCACAGGTAGGGTCCGCGCGTCAGCCAGCTCGGCCCAGCGAGCCTCTTCGTACGGGCAGATGGTCGGCCAGTCTTCAGTGAGGGCAAGCCGCAGACGTGTATAGGCGTTCAGGTGGCTGTCGGCGACGTGGTGCGCAACCTGGCGCAGCGTCCAACCGCCATCGCGGTACGGCGTATCGATTTGTGCGGGTGTGAGGTCGGCAAGCCCCGCGGAGAGGCGGGTGGGGAGCTCAGCCAGATGCTGCGTTGCTTCGCGGCGAGCATCCTGCGACAAGGAATGGATGGCCGCTGTGGGCGGCATGCGTCCAATGGGATATTGAAGCTCGGGAGATGCAGACGGGTGCATGCGCTCTTGAGAGTAGCACCCGCCCGCGCCAGCCACGCGTCTATTTAGTGTGCGTGATGAGAGTGGTGATGGTGATGGTGGTGACGAGCTGCGAAAGCAGACGCGGAGCAAAAGGCAAGGAGAGAGAGGACGATGAGCTTCTTCATGAAACAGATGGTACCAAGTTCACGTGTGACTTTGGGTCTAAATTAGGCAAGCCGTGACTTTCTGGTAAACGCCTGCTGGCTTGAGCGAAGCGGAAAAGCGCCACGCGCTTCACACCATCGTACCCAGCCCTGGCGCGCGGCAGCCGATTTACCCTCGCCGATTTTGCGCCTAGAATCAGAGCATCTCCAACAGACCACAGCACGCCCGTCCAGCCAGAGGAGATCGCTCCATGACAGAGACCCAGGTTGTTCCCGCCTTACCCGCAGCGGGGCAGAAGCAATACTTCTTTGAGCATTTTGGGCTAAGTGAGCGGCTGATGGAACGCTGCCTGGGCGAGGCCCTGAGCGCCGGCGGCGAATATGCCGACCTCTACTTCGAGTCTGTCGCTGCTACCTCACTCGGTGTCGACGAGTCGATGGTGAAATCTGCCAGCCAAGGAGTGAGCGCAGGTTGCGGCATTCGCGTGCTGAGCGGGGAGCGTACCGGTTACGCCTACACAGATGACATCTCCCTTGAGCCGTTGCTGAAGGCGGCGCGCACAGCTGCGCTGATCGCGAGCGGCCCAGCCAAGACGCCGGTGGTTGACCTGACCAGCGCACTGGGTGAGCAGAAGCGTCCGCGCCTTTACCCTGCGCCAGCAGTCGAGCTTGACCCGGGCTTGAGCGCAAAGCTTTCGCTGGTGATGCGCGCGGATACGGCTGCGCGCGCCTACGATCCGCGCGTCTCGGAGGTGCGCACCAGCTTTCACGACGAGGTGCGGCGCATCCTGATCGCTGCCTCGGACGGCACCTACGAGAGCGATACCCAACCGCTGGCTCGATTGAACGTAGGGGTGCTCGCGAAAGCCGAGGGCAAGACCGCGCGTGGATCAAGCGGCGGCGGCGGCCGGGTTGAGATCGACTACTTCGACGATGTAAAGACGCCCGAGTACTTTGCCGGCGAAGCTGCTCGGCAGGCGCTGCTGCAACTGGACGCGGTCGCTGCGCCGGCGGGCGAGATGGAAGTGGTGCTCGGCCCAGGCTGGCCGGGGGTGCTGCTGCATGAGGCAGTTGGGCACGGACTGGAAGCAGACTTCAACCGGCGCAAGACGTCGGCTTTCAGCGGCCTGATCGGGCAGAAAGTCGCGAGCTCCAAGGTGACCGTGGTCGACAACGGCACGCTCCCCTCGCGTCGCGGCTCGCTCCACGTCGACGACGAAGGCGCTGCCACCCAGGACACCATGTTGATTGAAAATGGCATCCTGAAGGGCTACATGACCGACAAGCTTTCTGCCCGGCTGATGAAGATGCCGCACACCGGCAATGGTCGTCGCGAAAGTTATCAGCAGATACCCATGCCGCGCATGACCAACACCTACATGCACGCTGGTGAGGATGAGCCCGAGGACATTATCCGGTCGGTCAAGCGCGGGCTGTACGCGGTGAACTTTGGCGGCGGCTCGGTGGACATCACATCGGGCAAGTTTGTCTTTTCTGCCTCCGAGGCTTACCTGATCGAAGATGGGCGGATCACCGCGCCGGTGCGCGATGCGACCCTGATTGGCAATGGACCCGAAGCGCTGAAGTACGTCTCCATGGTGGGCCACGACCTGGCACTGGATGAAGGCGTCGGTACCTGTGGCAAGCAGGGGCAGAGCGTGCCCGTAGGTGTTGGCATGCCGACTATCAAGCTCGACCGCATGACGGTCGGCGGGACTGGTAAGTAATGGCAGCAGTTACAGATACCGTGACACGCGTAGCACAGACGGAGATTGACCTGGTCTCACGTGCGCAGGAGATCGTGGAGCAGGCCCGGCGCGCAGGAGCAACAGACGCCGAGGTCGTGCTGCGCGAAGGCGACGAGTTTGAAGCGCACGTGCGCATGGGTGAGCTTGAAACGCTGAAGAACTCGGGCTCACGCGGCGTTGGTCTGCGCGTCTTCCTGGAAAGCGCCACTGGCACGCAGGTCGCCAGCACCTCCTCGAGTGACCTGTCGCCCAAGGGCGTTGCGCACCTGATTGCCGGCGCGCTTGGGCTGGCGAAGATCAGCTCCGCCGACCCCATGCGCGGCTTGCCTGAGCCGCAGGCTTTCGGGCGTCTGGAGAGCGACCTTCGGCTGTACTACGACGACGTGTACTCGATGCCGGTCGAGGATCGGATCGAGCTTGCGCGCCGGGTCGAGGCGGTCGCTCTTGCGGCTGATCCGCGCATAAGTAACAGCGGCGGTGGCGATTTTGATGCGGCGACTTCGCAGCGCATCCTGGCCAACTCGCGCGGGTTCGCATCGAGCTACCGCAGCTCGTACTGCGGCTTCTCTGCGAGCCCGATTGCGACCGGGGCGAGTGGCGAGATGCAGCGGGATTACTGGTACTCGAGCGCGCGCTCCATCTCGGGGCTGGCCTCGGCGGAGTCAGTCGGCGAGGAGGCAGCCAGGCGCACGCTGCGCCGCCTCGACGGGCGCAAGGCCAAGACGCAGCAGGTGCCGATCGTTTTCTCGCCGGAGATTGCGCGCTCGATCCTCGGCTCGATGGCTGAAGCTGCAAACGGCGACGCAATCTACCAGGGCGCTTCCTTCTGGACCGGTAAGCTGGGCGAGCAGGTCGCGGCCTCCAACATCACCGTGATCGATGACGGCACGATGCCCGGACTCTTCGGCACCGCGCCGTTTGATGGCGACGGTCTCGCCACGCGCCGCACAGTGCTGATCGAGAATGGCGTGCTGAAGAGTTATCTGCTGAACACCTACACCGGGCGCAAGCTTGGCCTGCCAAGCACGGCAAATGCCGTGCGCGGGCTCACCGGCAACCCCGGCATCGGCACACACAACCTGTACCTGCCCGCGGGCGATCTCTCACCGCGCGAGGTACTGGCTGACGTGCCCGCAGGGCTCTATGTCACCGAGTTACTGGGCCGCGGCGTCAACATGGTCACAGGCGACTACTCGCGCGGTGCCTCGGGGCTGTGGATCGAGAATGGTGAACTGACCCACGCCGTGCAGGAGATCACCATTGTTGGAAACCTGAAAGAGATGTTCCACGAGATTTCGGCGATTGGCAACGACCTCGAGTTTCGGAGCTCGACGAGCGCGCCGACGCTCCGCATCGACGGAATGACCATCGCCGGGGCTTGAGCCGGGCTTCGGGACACGCACAGCGCCTGGATCCAGGCTTCCGCAGAGATGCAGTGCGTTGTCATCCTGAACCAAGGGAAGGATCTGCGATCGACGTGAGATCTCCCGGAGCGCGCGCGGCGGATGCGACGCCGGACGCCAACTCCATCGAGCGTGAACCCAGGAATGACCATGCAGTGGCCGCATGAATTCTCTTTTGACCCGACAGCGCCAGACGTAGCTCTCGCTTCCCTGCCCGACTCGGCCGCGGTCTACGCTCTTTATGGGCGCGACGTACGATCTGAGCCTTACATCGGGCGCACGCCTGACCTGCGCCGTCGCCTGCGCCGGCTGCTCATTCCCTCCTCTGCGCACCCGCGGCGGCTGCACCTGGCCGGGCTGGTAGCGCGCATTGCCTTTGCTGAAACAGCAAGCGAGCTCGAAGCGACGCTGCTCCTGTACAAGGTTTCACGCTATGCCTTCGGCGACCGTGCCTCGAAGCGCCTGCACCTGCGTCTGCCTGGCTTTCTGCGCCTGTCGATGAACAATGCCTACCCAAGGCTATACGTAACGTCGTCGGTTACATACAGTGCAGCGGGCGATCTTTTTGGTCCTTTCCAGTCGAAGGCCGCAGCCGATCGCTACGCCGAAGAGGTCCTGGATCTGTTCCTGCTCCGCCACTGCTACCAGGAGCTCGCGCCTGATCCAACCTTTCCTGGCTGCATTTACTCGGAGATGAAGAAGTGCCTGGCGCCCTGCTACCAGGGCTGCACGGACGCACGCTACGCCGAGGAAGCAGGCGCGGTGCACGCGTTTCTCGCAACAGGCGGCAGGAGCCTTCTTGCAGCGATTGCGGCGGAGCGGGAGGCAGCATCAGAAGCGCTCGACTTCGAGCGAGCCGCTACGGCGCACGCGCGTTTTGCCAAGGCAGAGAGCGTGGCGGCGCTCGCCTCCGAGGCTGCGCGAGCGCTTGACAATCAGTACGCGATCATCGTGCAGCCCGCAGGCGAGTCACACGCCGAGCGTGTCGCCCTCTTTCTACTCAGGCAAGGCACGTTCTCCGGGCCAGTCTTCTACTCGGTGGGGGGCATGCGGCATGCCAACGAACAGTCGGGCTCCAGTTCCCTGTTTGCGCACCCGGTGGCCTTCGCACCTATCCCTCTCGAGCCTGCTGCCAAGCTCACCGTGAAGGCCGATGTGCTGGAAGAGCGCCTGCAGCAGGCGCTTGCGGCTCTTGAAGAGCAGCACCAGCCGGGCTCCCGCCAGCAGCTTTGCGATCAACTCTCTCTCTTTGCCCGTTGGTACTACAGGCCGCAGGCCAAGCGGGAGGGCGAGGTGATCTTTTTCCCGCCTTCGCTCGAGCCAAACGCCACGCCGCCAGCCAAGCTTGTCCTGCGTGCCATCTCGCGCGTCTGGCGCGCCGCTCAAATCAAACACCAATCCGAGAAAGTGGAGCCGGCGAGCCATGCGGCCGACCCGACGCCTTCCTCTACCGTGCAGCCTTGGTAGCTGTCACTTCTGCGTTGCTCCTAAAGCAGGCACTCCGGCTGGCCAGTCCTGCGGCGCCTTTCCCAGCAAGCCGGAGACCGGGAAAGCGCCGCAGACCCGCCGACTAGATCCTCAAGATAGCGGAGACCAGACTCGTCTTCTTGAAAAAGCCTACTGCTTGTGCGCTGCCAACCACGTTCGCAAGTTAGGCTCCTGTGCTGCGCGTAGTTCGACGCAGTCGTTTATCTGGCTCTTGGCCCGTGCCAGCGCGCGCTCAGCCGCGTGCACCGGGTGCGCGGTAAAAAAGCTCTCGACCTCCTGGCTCTTCTCCGTGCTGCAGAAGCTGCCTGCCGCGCTCACCAGGTAGCCGCCGGACATCTCCGTCAATTGCGCCTGCACCTTCGGCCAGATCACCTGGATGTGCTTCCATGCCTCCTCGTGTGTGTCGGCGTCGCTCAGCGCCGTCGCAAAGACAAACACCGAGTCCTGGTTGCGCACCTTACCTGAAGCAGCATAATCGAGCGCCCGGTCCGTCAGCTCAGGCTGCTTGAACGTTGCCAGCAATCGCAGCGCTTCTGTCTTTTGAATCGGGTCGGGCGAGGTCTCGAAGACTTTTTGCAGTTTGTCGAACAGGACCGCATCGCCATTCGCAGCGGCAACGCCAACCACGGCTGAGGCGAGCGATGGGTCGATCGAGTTTGGATCAGCGAGGTAAAGCTCGGTCAGGTGGCGAGCGATGCCGATCACCTGCGGGTCGTCTGCTCCACCAAGCGTTCGCACGAGCAGCGAGCGTAGCAGCTTCTTTTCCGGCGTGTCCGAAGCAGCGGGCATGCCTGTCTTGTCAAAGGCAGGCTTGTAAGTCGCGCGCACCCAGGCCTTCAGCGCGGTCTTGTCCTCAGGCGTCGCCGCGATCCTGCTGTCGATTGCACCCAGCTCCGCGATCGACGTGCCGACGACCTCCGGGGACTGGTCTGCCCTGGTCGCCGCGGCCAGCTCAAGCGAGGCCCCTACCGGCTGTTTGCCCGCCCGCACCTGCGCCCACTGGTCGCCGATAAGCGAGATGCGCTCCCCCGGCGTCAGATCGCTCTCGACGTGTGGCAGCAGCTTGGCATAATCGGCCGTCGAGTAGGCAGTGCGGTAGTACCCCACGCCCTGCGCATTGGCAAACAGGTATCCACCGCTGCCGGTTGCGAGCTCGCCCTGCTTGCTCGTGAGGAGCGGACACTCGGAGGAAGACGCAGCCTTGAGGCAGACGGGGATCGTCCAGACCTGCGCGTCCACGGTAGCCGTTGCATTTGCGCGCACCGCCCCGGGCGAGAGGAAAAATCGCTTCTGCTCTGCGGTGACATGGCCCCCTGAGGGCCCGGAGGAACCCTCCGCAAAGCTCAGGATCGGCTCGCCCGGCTGCCCGATGAAGCTCTCCATAATCTTATCGACTGGCTTATGGCTGTTGGCCGTCTGCGCATTCCAGAAGTCTTCCGCCGTCGCGTTGCCGAACATGTGCGCCTGCAGATAATTGTGCACGCCCTGGCGAAACGTCTCCTCTCCCAGGTAGCTCTCCACCATGCCCAGGATCGCGCCACCCTTCTGGTAGGTGATGCCGTCAAACATCTCGTTGATCTCGTCGGGCGTGTTCGCTTCAGCCCGGATGGTCCGCGTAACCGCCTGCGCGTCCAGGTTCAGCGTGTTGTTCAGGGTCGAGGCGACCTGCTCCGGGATATCCCACTCCGGATGCCAGGCGGCAAGCGGCTTGTTTTCCATCCAGGTGGCAAAGCCCTCGTTAAGCCACAGGTTGTTCCACCATTGCATGGTCACCATGTCGCCGAACCACTGGTGCGCCATCTCATGCGCCACCACGCTTGCCACGCCGACCTTCGCGCGGATGGACCCGTGTTGTTCATCCACCAGGAAGTCGGTCTCCCGGTAGGTAATGGCGCCAAAGTTCTCCATCGCACCGGCTTCAAAATCCGGGATGCCGATCATGTCGAGCTTGGGCATTGGATACTTGATGCCAAAGTAGTTGTCATAGTAGTGGAGGATGTACTCCGCCGCCTTGACCGCGTAGGGTGTGAGCGCGAGCTTGTCTGGCGTGGCGCAGGCACGAATGGGCACGCCGTCTGAAGAGCCGGAAGTGCAAACGAAATCACCGACGAGAAAGGCCACCAGGTAGGTGGACATCTTGGGCGTCGTCGCGAAGTGGAGCGTGTGTTTGCCCGCGCCGGCCGGCGTGTCGCCGACTATGTTGGTGTTCGAGATAGCGGTGTCGGCTTTGTCGATGGTGAGCGATATATCAAAGCTCGCCTTGTAGGCCGGCTCGTCGAAGGACGGGAAGGCGCGACGCGCGTCCGTCGGTTCGAACTGGGTGACGGCATAGTTACGCTTCTCGGATTTCGAAAGATAGAAGCCGCGCAACTGGCCGTTCAGGATGCCGGTATACGCGATCTTGAGCGTGACTGGGCCAGCGGGGAGTGCCTGCGGAAAGGTCAGCGTCGCCTGCTGCTTGCTGTCGTCGAGCGTCACCTTGGCGGTAAGCGGCGCGCCATTTGCAACCGACGCGGTAACAGATTGGAACGTGATCTCAGCCGCGTTCAGCGTGATGGTCGCAGACGGCGCGGCGAGGATCAGGTCGATCGACTCGGTACCGGTAAAGGTCGCGGCCTTGAGGTCTGGCGTCAGCGCGAGGGTGTAGTGCTGCGGCGTGGCCGTCGACGGCAGCCGCTGGGAGTAAGCGACAGGGGTGAGAAGAAGCAGAGCGAGGGCTGTGCGGGATAGATGCATGCGGCGGTGAGCCTTTCCGGTTTGTGTGGGTACAGAGCGAGCAACTGGAGAGAGTCTTTTGTTACCACGAGTATGGAGGAAAGTATCTTAAGTGGAAAGCGGGAACAGGCTTCGCTGCATGCGCTGTCATCCTGAGCGTAGCGAAGGATCTGCGGTTTGGTTCATTGCGGACAAAGGCAAGCTCAACCGCAGATCCCTGGTCACGCTCAGGTTGCCGACGCTGATGCCAAGCGATGGCAACTGAGGCCGGCAGCCCGCCTACGACTCCCGGTAGTCGAGCAGCACCAGCCCGATCAACGCCAGGCACACCGGCCACACACGCGCCACGATGCGCGCCGGTCGCGTGTCGGGCAGCCGCAGCTCAAGCCATCGCGACCAGCCTGCAGTTGCACCGAGCAGCGCAATGGGCGTGTGACTTAACTCGGCCAGCATCTCGTCCTGCATGCTCCCGAGCGCGTGCGAATGCGTCAGCAGCGCACCGCCGCCAGCCGCGCACACGAGGGGGAAAAACCATGCCGCGTATCGCGACCGAATACGCCCCCGCTGGACCGCCCACTCAAACACGGCGAAGGCGGCGAGCAGGAGCGCGTACACGCGGTGCTCCAGCACATCCGGTCTCGAAAAACTTGCCCAGAAAGGGCGCGGCCCAAGGGGCCAATTCTCCGGGTCGGCTCGTAGCAGGATGAAAGCTGCCAGGCCGAGGAAGAGAAGCGGCCATGCCGTGAGTACCGCCTGCAAGCTCTGGCGCAAGCTGCCCTGGCGATGAGAACTCTGCTCGCCCTGAGCGGATCCGAAACCGGCCAGCCGAGTCGGTGACCGGTCCGCAAGCCGGGCAGCCAGGGCCATCAATCCGGCAGCCAGCACAATCAGCCCCGCCCAGTGGTGGTTGTACTCCGACCACGCGCGATCGTTCGCATCATTGACCGTGCCGGTGCCGAACTGCTGGCTCGGTAGCGCGGCCTCAAGACTTGCCGGGGGAGCCAGCGCCGCCACCGGCGGGCTGGCCAGGCGAGGGCTCTGCCATCGCAGGCGCTCTACGATCTGGTGCGGCGTGAGCTGGTCCTGCGAGGGGACATCGACCGCGGGAGCCTGCGAGGTCAGCGAAGCCGCGGCGAGGATCGCCGTGAAGCCTAGACCGATCTCTGCCTCGGCAAAGCGTCGCACCCGCAGAAGGAATGGCGCAGCGGAGGTTCCATCTGCAACGCCAGGCGAGCGCAGCATACGCTGGTTTGAAGCGCCGAGCAGCAGCATCGTGAGTACGAGGTACACCTTTGCCGTCACCATCACGCCGTACGAGGTACCGACCATCCCTGCCCAGGAGTGGACATAGGCATAGCTGAGGCCGATGCCCGCCAGCGCGAGCATTGGCGCCGAGACCATCGCCATCCTCGAGTAGCGCCGGGCCAGCACCGCTGCACTGGCCGACGTAATCTGGGACTCCCGCAGGGTGAGCATGAGAAATGCCATCGCCCCCACCCAGCCCGCCATGCCGAGGTGATGTAAAGCGGTAAGCAGGATCAGCGGCGCACGGTCGTCGAGCCTGGAAGCAGCGTGGCTCATGGCGACCGAGGCAAACAGCGCTCCGGCTGCGGGCACAACTGCAAGCCAGGCCGCCACAGGCTTACCCGCGCCTGTGCGCAGCAGCAGGGCGATTATCAGCGCGCAGCCTGCACCCGATGCGCCGGCGATAAAAAATCCAGCCGAGGTGACGCTCGCAAGCGGAAGGCCGGAGCCGCCAACCAGGATCGCGACACTGAGTGCAGTTGCTGCAGCCTGCGCCGCCGCGAAGGCGAAGGCCGCCCAGGCGGCTGACCGATGAAGAGATCGCAGAACGGCGGGATGCAAATGGGCGGGCAGCGCCGCGCAGAGCAGAAACGCGACACCGCCGAGCGTGAGCGCTTCGAGCGCGAACACGAGCGCTCGAAGGATCACGCTCAGCAGGTCGAAGTCTTTGAGCAGCCAGATCACGCCTGCTTGCACCGCGGAGTTGCGAGCGGTTGGGTAAAGAGCGTGGGCGCTGTGCTCAACACCACGGGCCGCAGGCTAATCGACCGCAAAGGAGATCTGCCCGCGCGACAGGTGCCCGTCGCTGGCAAGCGCCTGCCAGCGGAGAATGTAGGCCCCCTTGGTCAGCCCCTCGGCGTGCGAGGTGAGCTCGTTCGGCGCGGCCTGGGTGCTGATCGGCAGGGTCTGCGCTGACCCATCAGGAAGAGCCAGCTGCAGGGTCGAGCGCGCGCCATCGACGCGCGAGTTGAACTTGAGATCGATCTCAAGCGCAGCACCATGCACGGTCTCGTTCGGCTTGGGGTTTGAATCAACCAGGACCGCGTGGGCGAGCGCAAGCTGAGGCACAAGCATGGTGGAGACGAGCGCGACCACGGGAACTACTCGGGAGAACAAGCGAATCATCGACATACCTCTGGCATATCTACTTGCTACGTGCGGCTTGACGCCATCCGGATAGACTGCCCGCTGACTTCAGCGGCGCGCGCTTCAGCGTAGGCGGCTGCGCCCATGAGGGCAGCGCGGCTCTCAAGGATGATGTGGACAGGGCTTTGCACGAGCAGGTCAGAGAGGCGGCCCTTGTCTGTAAAGGCGCGCATAAAAGAACCATCGCGCATCTTGTCCAGAATCTTGGGAGCGATGCCGCCGCCGACATACATGCCGCCGACAGAAAGGACTTTCAGCGCGAGATTGCCGGCCTCGGCCCCATAGGCCGAGACAAAGATATCGAGCGCGTGGGTGCAGAGTTCGTCCTTGCCCAGGCCCAGCTCGCCGATCACTGCGTTCGGGTCCTCGCTTGCCATGCGGTCGCGCAGCTCGGGCGACTCGGTCATTTGCTGGTCATCACGCAGGAACGTGTACACATTGCGCAGCCCTAGCCCAGAGACGACGCGCTCGAAGCTTACCCGTCCGCCCACCTGCTTTTGCAGGTAGCGCAGCAGGTTGATCTCGATCTCGGTACGCGGAGCAAAATCGCAGTGGCCCCCCTCGGAGGCTACCGGGACATGCATTTTGCCGTTCCACATCAGGATGGCCTCGCCCAGGCCAGTCCCGGCGGAGATGAGCCCCTGGTTGCCCAGCATGCTCGGGTCGCCCTCGGAGAGGGTGAAGATTTGCTCAGGGCCGAGCTCCGGGATGCCATAACCATTGGCTTCGAGGTCGTTGATCAGGAAGACGTGATCGATCGACAGGTTGCGGCCGAGCTCCCGCGCATCGAGTAGCCAGGGCAGGTTGGTCAGCTTGAGTCGACCGTTGCGGACTGGGCCTGGCACGCCGAAGCAGGCAGCGGTGATGGTGGGGCGGTCGTGCTTCTCTGAAAATGCATGCACCACTGCCTCAAGGTGCGGATAGTCTTGCGCCGGAAACCGCTCGCTTGTGACGTGGGTAAGCTTGCCGCCCTCGAAATTGTAAAGGGATAGCTCCACCTTGGTGCCGCCCACATCGCCGGCCAGAATCATAGGGCGGGCTCCAGTTTTTCAACCTTACCGGTGCCATCCGGGCCGGGCTTGGGCAGCCTGGCGGCGGCCTCTTCGTCAAGCAGCATGGTGAGCGCTCCGCTGCGGGGCTGGATCAGCTGCGACGGGTAGGTCTTTGGGTCATAGCTGCCATAGAGTACCTGTTCGAGCGGCTCGGCTTTGTCTGCCCCACCGATCAGAAAGATAACGTCCAGCGCCTCGTTGATGACGGGGGCAGTCAACGTGATGCGCCAGGTATCCTTCTGCGGCACGTGGTTGGCATAGACGATCCGGCCCAGCTCATGTAGGCCTTCCGTGTGCGGGAAAAGAGATGCGGTGTGGCCGTCGTCGCCCATGCCGAGCCAGAGTACATCAAAGCGAGGAAGCTCGGCACCCTCGAGGCGAAATTCACGCCGGATGACGGACTCATAGCGTGCAGCGGCCTCTTCAGGGTCGAGCTCGCCCTCCATCCGGTGCACCTGCCCGGGCGGCAGCGCGACCTTTGCAAGCAGGGCCTCGTTGGTCATGCGGTAGTTTGAATCAGGGTCATCGGGCGCAACAGTGCGCTCGTCTACCCAGAAGAGGTCGATCTGGTCCCAGGGAATCGCGGCAGCGTACGGGCCGGCAGGATCGGCGAGGAGCGCGAAGGTCGCCTTGGGGGTCGAGCCACCGGAGATTGCGATGCGGGCCCGGCCACGCCTGGCAATCGATTGCGCGACGCGCTCTGCGAAGTGCTTGGCCGCGGCGTCCGCCAGCGCTGCTGAGTCAGGGTAGACGTGGTAAGTGATTGCGAGACGCTTGGACATGGGGTAGTGCCTTTCGTCGGGCTTATGCTTGGCTTGTAGCGCGATTTGTCGTCCTAGGGGAAGCGAAGGATCTGCGGTTGACCCTTCCTTTGCTGTGCTGAAACGTTGTGGCTGCTACGGAAGAACAGACAGGGACGAATGCAGATGCTTGGCTTCCCTCAGGATGTCAGCGGAAGGCGGGTGCTTGGCAGCCGTAGTAAGTCGCCTTCCGAAGCGCCTAGACCTCATGCCACTCTCGCCCATCCTTCGCCAGCAACTCATCCGAGGCCGTTGGCCCCCACGTGCCACTTTCGTAGTTGGGGAAGTCGGCAGGGGGATGCGCGGCCCAATCCTCCAGCAGTGGCGTATAGATCGCCCAGGCCGTCTCGACCGCATCGCGATGGGTGAAGAGCGAAGCATCCCCGAGCATGGCATCGAGCAGCAGCCGCTCATACCCGTTGGCGGTGTACTTGCCAAAGGCGTCCACGTACTTGAACGTCGCGCTCACCGGGCAGACCACCGTGTCCGGCGTTGGCCGTTTGTTGCCAAAGTTCAGCGTAATCCCCTCATCCGGCTGGACGCGGATGCGCAGCAGGTTCGTGGGCAGCCCCTGGCAATCACCCGACGTTGCGCCGGTCACGATTGCATCTTTCTGGGGCTTGAACTCGATGACAATTTCGGTGACGCGCTTCGCTAGCCGCTTGCCAGCGCGCACATAAAACGGGACGCCTTGCCAGCGGGGAGTATCAATCTCCAGCTTGACCGCCGCAAAGGTCTCGGTCGAGGAGTTCGGGTCGACGCGATCTTCAGACCTATACGGCTTTGCCTCCTCGCCGCCGACCGTACCTGCGCCGTATTGTCCACGCACGGTGTTGTCGCTGGTCAACGGCTTGATGGCTTTGAGCAGCTTGACCTTTTCAGCCACGACATCTTTCGCATCGTTCGAAGCCGGCTTGTCCATTGCGACAAACTCGAGCATTTCCATCATGTGGTTCTGCAGGATGTCACGGGAGACCCCGGCCTTCTCGTAGAACGGCCCGCGCCCTTCAATCCCGATCGACTCCGCTGCGGTCACCTGGACGTTGTCGATGTAGTCGGCGTTCCAGAGGGGCTCGAAGAACGCATTGCCAAAGCGCAGGACGAAGATGTTCTGCACGGTCTCCTTGCCGAGGTAATGATCGATGCGGAAGATCTGATCCTCGGCGAAGACCTTGGCAACGCCGTCGTTCAAGGCCTTGGCAGACTCTGTATCGTGGCCGAACGGCTTTTCAATGATGACGCGCACATGCGCGTCCGTCGCGTCGGCACGAGGCTTGTCCATCGTCTGCTCGCCCAGCTTATCGACGATCTCCTGGAAGTACTCTGGCGCAACGGCGAGATAGAAGAGGCGGTTGCCCTTGGTTCCCTTCTCCTTGTCAATGCCGGCCAAAGTTTCGTTGAGGCGCTTGTAGCCGTCAGAGTCGTCAAAGTTCGTCGTGAAGTAGCTGACCTTCTCCATGAAGGAGGCAAGCTTTGGATCATTCTCCTGCGCTCCCGAATCAATGATCGCCTTCTTCATGTCGGGATTGAAGGTCTTGGTCAGGTCACGTCGAGCAACGCCGACAACGGCGAACTCGTCAGGCAGCAAACCGCTCTCCTCAAGGTGAAAGAGCGCAGGAAGCAACTTCTTCTTCGTCAGGTCTCCGGAGGCGCCGAAGACCACCACGATGGTAGGTTCTGGCTTACTGGCTTGTGCCTTCTGTATTTCGTCGCTTGTAGCCAATCGTCTTCCTTCTTTCTGTGCCTGCTACAGCAGGCCGAGTGTCACGAGCTCAGCGCGCAAAGCGGCCGAGCCTTTGTACTGGATCGCGTGGAAGCCGACGCCTGCGGCCTCCTGTACGTTCTTTTCACGATCGTCGATAAAGATAATCTCTGCAGGCGATTTCTGCAGAACCTCGTAGCCGAGCCGATAGATTGCGGGGTCAGGCTTGCGCAGGCGTACATAGCCAGAGCAGAAGAACACCGAGAGGTAGGGCTTCAGGCCGAAGCGCTCGAGCCGCATATCGTTCAACTCTCGCGACTCATTGTTGAGCTGGCCCATAACGATGCCACCACGAGCGTGCAGCTCTTTGAGAACAGGTAGCGCCGAGTCGGGGAGCACGGCGGACTGGTCTTCAATCGCCTTTTGCACGGCGCCAAGTGTAAAGCTTCGAGGCTTGGTGAAGAGGGTGCGCTCCAGGTACTGGTCGAAGGTAATCATCCCCTTTTCCCACCCGTCGTTCTCCTCGGCGTGGAGCGATTCGAACTCATCGCGCTCGGGCTGGGATAGGTCCAAGGAATCAAAGACCGCCTTGCGCTCGTTGTGGTCCCAGCCGTTGGTCAGCAGTACGCCGCCAAAATCCCAGAGCACCGTGGTGATGCGGCTCATCTGCTTGTGCCCTCGTTCGCTTTCTGTCTGGTTGGATAGCATTCAGCTACAAGAGGATGCAGCAGGCAGACGTGCACAGCTCGCAGAAGCAGTCGAGAGCAAACGAAAGCGGCAGACTCGACGGTGTGAGCCTGCCGCTTACTGGTTCCCGGTTGCGGCCGCTTATTTGGTCGCGAGTGCTGGCGTCTCGTGTCCAACCCCTGCCAGCAGTGCCTTGGCACGCGTGACGATATTGTCCACGCCAAAGCCGAGCTTCTCGAGCGCGAGCGTGCCCGGCGCGGAGGCGCCGAAGCGATCCAGACCAATGACGTCGCCGTGACGGCCTACCCACTTCCACCACCCAAGCGTCGCACCGGCTTCAACAGCCAGCTTCGGCAGGTGGTTGGGCAGCACAGAGAGCTTGTACTCCTCAGTCTGTCGCTCAAAAAGCTGGAAGCTTGGCATCGAGACGATGCGAGCAGTGATGCCCTCTTCCTTGAGCTTGGCCGCGGCCTTGACGATCTGCCACACCTCGGCCCCGGCCGATAGCATGATCAGGTCCGGCGTTGCGTTCCTGTCGTCGCTCCCATAGTCGACCACGTAGGCGCCGTGTGCGACGCCATCATAGATGTCGAGCTTGGCCGGGTCGAGCAGCGGCAGGTCCTGGCGAGAAAGCGCCATGAAGCTTGCCTCCTTGTGCTCGAGCGCCAGCCGCCAGGCAGCCGCTGTCTCGTTCGCGTCTGCCGGACGAAAGTCGATCAGGTGCGGGATCGCGCGGAGCATGGTCAATTGATCAATGGGCTGATGCGTAGGACCGTCTTCGCCCAGGCCGATCGAGTCATGCGTGTAGACGAAGATCGAGTGCACATGCATCAGTGCGGCCAGACGCAACGCGGGCTTGGCATAGTCCGAGAAGGTGAAAAAGGTTGACCCGTAGGGAACCAGCCCACCATGCGCGGCCATGCCGTTCACCGCGGCGTGCATGGCAAACTCGCGCACGCCGAAAAAGACATTGCGGCCAGCCGGATCCTTATGGAAGTCGCCAGACTTCTTGAAGAGCGTCTTGGTCGACTCGGTGAGGTCGGCTGCTCCGCCGAACACTTCAGGAACCGCCTCGGCAAAGGCGTTCATGATGGCGCCACCTGCGTTACGAGTCGCCATGGGCTTGGAATCGATGCCGTAGACAGGCAGCGACTTCTCCCAGCCGTCCTTCAATTTGCCTGCCTGGGTGCGCTCGTACTCCGCGGCGAGCTCCGGGAACTCAGCCTTGTACTTGGCGAAGAGCTCGTTCCACTCCGCTTCGTACTTGGCGCCCTGCGGAACAATCTCGCCCCAGACCCTGGCTGCTTCCTCCGGCACGTAAAACTGCTTATCCGCGGGCCAGCCCAGGTTTTCCTTGGTCTTCTTGGTGTTTTCCGCGCCGAGCGGGGCGCCATGCGCCTTCTGCGTCCCAGCCAGTGGCGAGCCGTAGCCGATGATCGTACGCACCGCGATGATCGACGGCTTATCGGTGACAGACTTTGCCTCCTCGATCGCCTTGGTGAGCGCCTCGAGATCATTGCCATCGGCAACCTGCTGGACATGCCAGTGGTAGGCCTTGAAGCGGTCCTGGACGTTCTCTGTAAAGCTCAGGTCGGTTGGGCCGTCGAGCGAGATCAGGTTGTCGTCATAGAGGAAGATCAGCTTGCCGAGCTTGAGCGTGCCGGCGAGCGAGGCTGCTTCGTGCGAGACGCCCTCCATCAGGTCGCCATCCCCGCAGATGCCATAGGTGTAGTGGTCGACGATGTCGTAGCCGGGCTTGTTGTAGATCGCCGAGAGGTGCTTCTCTGCCATCGCCATGCCGACCGCCATGGCGAATCCCTGCCCGAGGGGGCCGGTCGTTACCTCCACGCCGTCTGTCTCGCCGAGCTCCGGGTGACCCGGCGTGCGCGAGTGCCACTGGCGAAACGCCTTTAGATCGTCAAGCGTCAGGTCATAGCCTGCCAGGTGGAGCATGCCGTAGAGCAGCGCAGAGGCATGCCCATTCGAGAGCACAAAGCGGTCGCGGTTGCTCCACTTGGAATGCTTGGGATTGTGGCGCATGAACTTGTGGAACAGCAGGTAGGCGATCGGCGCGCAGCCAAGCGGCGCCCCGGGATGGCCACTGTTGGCTTTGTCGACAGCATCGACAGCCAGGAAACGCAGGGCGTTGATAGAAAGCTGGTCTACATCACTCATAAAGGTCTTCTCTCTCCAAAAGCAGGTTGCGCCGAGACGTGGAATCGGTTCCATCCTCGGTATCAGGTTTGCGCGCCCTGCTCCCACCAGGAAGCAGCCGACGCGCGACCCTGAATTGGATGCGGTCACATGGATGATAACGCTACAAAGGCGCGCTCAGACCTGGGCGATGATCCGGACGTCGAAGTTTCGCCCCTCCCACCGCTGATCGTTCGTCCAAAAAAGGGTGAAGGAAAGCTGCTCGCCATGGGTCGGGCCGGTCGTCGGCAGATCGGCAAAGTAGCCGGAGTAGCCGACACTGGCAGCCGCCGTGGTCTGCTGGCTGGTCCATGCATCGGCCGTCCACAACACGTTGAACGGATCACCCGCGACGATTCGCAGGAGCTTGCCCTGGGGTATGCGGTAGATCTGTCGGCGCAGCTTGAAGATCTCCACTTTAGAAGGGACCGGCCCCTCCCCGTAGCGGGCCTCAACTGCGGAGACCCGGTCAAAGACGATGCCGTCTTCGAGTGAGCGCAGGAGCTTGAGGTACTCGGCGTGGGCCCAGACCAGTGGCATCGCTGACCCGGCAGGGTCGCCCATCTTGACAACGCCGGCCGAGGTAACCAGCGGCTCGACGTAATCCCAGATCTGCTCGGGCAGCATCCCGCCCTTGCTCGCAAAGCCCTCCAGCGCAGCCACGTACTGGCTGCAGTCCTTGCCAAGCGCAAGCTCATAGTGGGCCCGCTCACCGGTAAGCAGCGGCCAGGCGCGGCCCTGTCCCCAGGTCAGGAAGGGGCCTCCACCCTTCTGCTCTCCATAGCCGTCGTGGTTGTACCGGCGCCAACATGGGCCCTGGGGCGCGTCGACCTTGAGGATGCGATCCACCACCTTGAGCGAGTCGATGATCAGCGGATCATCTGCCCGGCGAATGCCGTAGCGCACCAGTTCGAGAAAGCCCGCGTCAATGATCTGGCGAGCCTCGAAGTCAAAGCGCTCGCCCGGGCCGCGATTGTTGAGGCGCAGCAGCCCGCGTTCGGAGTCAGGCCGCGCGTACGGCTCGCCACGGTCAGGCGGACGCACCCGCATGTAGTGTCGCTGCACATCCGGGTGCAGCACGCCATCGTTGGTGACCGTCCAGTCTTCAAGATGCGACTGGAGCCAGTCGGCGTGCTCCTCGAGAAATGTCCCAAGCTCCGGCGCATCATGGGCATGGGCGAGCTCGGCGGCGCAGATCAGCCCGGCAATCACTGCTGCCAGGGTAGAGGGGGAATAGCCTGCGGCCTCCTCCCAGCGCTCCTGCTGGGTGATGGGCGCGTGGCGCACCAGGAAGCCGGCTGCACGCGAGGTGAAGGTGAAGACGTCAAACTTGTCCAGACCGCCGATCTTCCACAGGCGCCAGGCCAGGATGATCGGAAACGCCACCTCGTCCAGCTGGATGCCCGTCCAGTACGGCGTGCCATTGACCCAGAAATTCTGTGCGAAGCTGCCATCGGGCTTTTGCGTGCAGGCCAGGTAGACCAGTGCGCGCAGGGCTGTGTCCGTCCTGCCACAGGCCAGCAACGCCGAGGCCGACTGCACCATGTCGCGCGTCCAGACAAGGTGGTACCCGCCCAGGTCATCATCTCCCTTGGCGTAGCCCCAGGGGATGGACGCCGAGGCGATAAACGCGCCGTTGTAGGTCTTGTCTTCGTGCGTCAGGACTACATTCTGCGAGATGCGCATCAGGCGGCCGCCGTCGCCGGAGTGGCGGCCCAGGTCGCTTGGCACCTGCACCCGCGCCCACTGGGCGACGAAGCGCTTGAGGTGCGACTCAAACCCGTGGGCAAGCGAGCCCATGGTCGCCGACAGCGCGGCATGGTGAGTCTCGCCAAACCCGATCGCGACGACAAACTCGCGCCGGCTGGGGGTATTCTTTGACGCGGGAGCGGCCGTGATGGCGGGTGCTGTCGGGCTTGCAGTCAGCCCCTGCACGGTCTGGGTCAGGTCGATCTCGCCCATCACGGCCAGGTTGCCGTTGGTGGCCGAGCCGTACTCCCAATGCATCTGCAGGTCGTTCTTGAGGTCCTGCCAACCATCGGAGACGCCGACAAACCCACACGAAGCGCGCGAGAAGCCGCGATCGCAGGCGAAGGCGAGCGAGTTTTGATCCTTCCAGGCCAGGATTACCCGGCGTCCGGCTACGTCCAGCACCCGGGCCGAGTTTCCTTCGCCGCCCCCATCGAGATGGGGCGCAAGCAGCGCGTAGAGCCGCAGCTTGGCCAGCATCGCCGGTTCGGCATCTACCCGGACCCGGATCAGCACCACTGCCGCGTGCGGGTCCGAGATCGTCTCCTTGGTGACGGTGTAACGTCCCTCGGGATCGCGGCTGGTCTGCCGCGCGGCCGGGGCGTTCGGGTCGATGTAGTCAAACGCGCGAACGCAATCCCGCTTTTCCTCATGGCAAAACGTCTCGCCGTCCGTAATCAGAAAACCCATGTCGCGGACCTGTGGCCGGTCAATGGTGGGGTAGTAAATTTCATTCACGATGCCATGCGACAGGGTGAACCAGACTCGGCTTGAGGCAGAGTAGGCCGTGCCGACCAGGTTCTTGATGCTGGAGGTCCAGCGCGGCTGGAGCCCAGGCGCGCCAGGCGCTTCGCCATGCTGGTCAAGCCAGGTGTACTGTGGGGCAAGTTCGGGCATGGGTGGGGGAGCCTCCGGTGACGCGCCTTTAGAGTAGCGCACAGCCTTGCCTGCCGCGCATGCTGAGGGCCTCGCTCCATTACGGAAGGAAGCAGCAGGAGCCAGGCGCGCGGTGCGATCACGGGTCTGGTGCCTTACTTCGGCCGTCGATGACACTGCCCGCGGTGCGCTACTGTATACGTGCCATGCGCGGCGTATAGCGCGAACAGCTGAAAGGCCGGCATCATGAAAAGCGCCTTGTTTGAAAACCTCGGCTACGCGGTGTTGCAGGACGTGCGCTTCGCCTTACGCGGCCTGCGCCGCTCGCCTGGCTTCACCGCCGCCGCCATCATCACGCTGGCGCTTGGCATCGGTGCCACGACAGCCATTTTCAGCGTCGTCAACGCGGTGCTGCTCCGGCCACTCAGCTACCCGCAGGCTGACCGAATCGTCGAGTTTGTGCTTTTCAGCGCGCATGGCGAGACCGATCTTTCGTCCAATCTCGCCTCCATCCCTCGGTTTCACGTGTACCAGCAGCAGACCAACGCTTTTGATGAAGTGGCGGCTTACGACTTCACCAGCCCCGGCTTCAGCCTCACGGGTGACCGCCCCGAGCAACTACGCGGCATCCACGTCACGGAAGGCTACTTCCGGCTCTTCGGCGCACCGGTGATCCTCGGACGCACCTTCACCCGCCAGGAGGATTCTCCTCACGGGGGCAAGGTCGTCGTGCTCAGCTACGGCCTGTGGCAGCGCAGGTTTTCCGGCGACCCATTGATCGTCGGCAAACCGCTCTCGCTCGGCAATGAGCCATACACAGTTGTAGGGGTCGCCGGGCCACAGTTTGCGCCCGACCCTGCCGCGGACCTCTGGCTGCCCTTTCAGTTTGAGGCGGCCGACACCAACATGAACCAGTTCTTCCAGGTGGCCGGTCGGCTGCGACCCGGCGTGACTCTTGCACAGGCGAACGCGCAGATGAAGCTGGCCAGCGCCCAACTGCACCGCACCTACCCCAACATGGCGCCAGGCGAGGTGTATGGGGTCCAGCCTCTCCAGGACAATATCGTCGGCAACGCCCGCCGGTCCCTCCTGGTCATGCTGGGGGCGGTCGGGCTGGTACTGCTGATAGCCTCCGCAAACGTGGCCAACCTGCTGCTGCTGCGCGCAACCACACGAAAGCGCGAGCTGGCCATCCGTGCGGCACTCGGCGCCAGCCGCATACGTGTCCTGCGTCAGTTGCTGATCGAGAGCGTACTGCTGGCCTTTGTCGGAGGGCTGCTGGGTCTGGGGCTGGGGTTTGGAGGCGTGCGCACACTGCTGGCATTCAGCCCGCCCGGGCTGCCTCGCATCGGTGAAGACGGCGCGGCGATCCCCCTCGATTGGCGCGTACTCGGCTTTGTGCTGGCGGTCTCGTTTGCCACGGCCATCCTCTTTGGGCTGGCGCCGGCACTGCGCGCCTCGCGTGCCGACCTGAGCACAGCGCTCAAGCAAGGCAGCAGCCGCTCAGGCACTGGAACCGCCGACGGAAGGGCCCGCTCGCTGCTCGTGATCAGTGAAGTCTCGCTGTCGCTGGTGCTGCTGGTTGGCTCAGCGCTGCTCATCCGGACGGCTCTCCTGCTGCACGCCGTCTCTCCGGGCTTTGACGCCAGCCATGTGCTTACGCTCGACATGTCCATGACCGGCGCGCGCCTGCATACCAGCGCAGGCATCGGATCGCTCTCGCAGCATGGACGCGACCGCCTGCTTGCTATCCCAGCCGTCGCAGCCGCTGCGACCGGCACCTGGCTGCCGATCGAGGTCAACGATGGGCTGCCCTTCCAGATCGTCGGCAAGCCGGTTGAAAGGAACCAGCGCTTCAGCCGATGGATGAGCGCCTCTCCGGGCTACCTTGACGTCTTCAGAATCCCGCTGCTGCGCGGCCGCGACTTCAAAGATAGCGACACGCAGGCGACTCCGGGCGTGGCCCTCATCACCATGGCGATGGCCCGTCAATACTGGCCGGGTGAGGACCCGGTGGGCCGACAGATCCTCATCGGCCAGGGAATGGGGCCAGGGATTGAGGAGCCTGCGCGCACCATCGTCGGCATCATCGGGGACACGCACAACGTTGGCCTGGCTCATCCGCCCGAGGCAATGGTCGTGGTGCCGATCGCACAGGTTCCCGACGCGTATGCCGCCGCCTACTCTGACACCTCGGCTCTTTTCTGGGTCGTACGCACCCATGGCGACCCGCACCAGGTGACCGCTGCCGCCGCGGAGCAGCTGCGGCTCGCCAGCGGCGGCCTGGCGGTTGCCCATGTCCGCACCATGGACGAGGTGATGGGCCACTCTACCAGCCGCCAGAACTTCAACATGCTGTTGCTCTCCATCTTCGGCGGCCTCGCTCTCATGCTCGCTGCCATCGGCATCTACGGGCTCATCGCTTACTCGGTCGCGCAGCGTGCGCAGGAGATGGGCATCCGCATCGCGCTCGGTGCAGGCCGCCCGGCGATTCTCAAGCTGATCGTCTGGCAGGGTATGCGACTGGCTTTGATCGGCGTTGCGCTCGGCCTGGTTGCGGCAGCATCCCTTACCCGCCTCATGGCAAGCTTCCTTTTCGGTGTCCGGCCCTGGGACCCGGCTGCTTTTCTCTTCGCCCCGGTTCTGCTGGCAGCCGTGGCCTTGCTAGCTGTGTGGCTGCCGGGAGCGCGAGCTGCACGCACCGACCCAATGCGGGCGCTGCGGACCGAGTGAGCGACGCTGGCGCTTGGAACACGACGGGACGGCACCATCCGCGTGGGACCCGGTGACTTGCCGCCCGTGAGGGAGCGCCATCTGCCCTGATGGACGTCGCTTAGGTCCGTCGCAGGTAGCTCTAGAAGAGACGATGCGGGTCGTCATATCTTCACAGCACCTGCGAGTTTGCCTCTGGATCCGGGTGAAATTGTGCCTCTGCCATCGCATGCGCCAGCTCGCGGTTTTTCATGAAGTGCTCCCAC
>CAZZYO010000017.1:5539-45240 GCA_964658255.1 Candidatus Babeliales bacterium | reverse complement strand
GGTAAGCCCGAAGCACGCGGCCCTCAGGGCGTGGAGCACGCCTATGCCCCGCTGGCGATTGTCTCCTTCAACAGCAAGGGCGTGCTGGGTACCGAGAGTGATTGCCGGCTACGCTTCAAGCTGCCAATGCACTACGGAGAGAGTGCCGAGCCTTGATCACAGCACAGGCCAGCCGGAGCCGCGGCATAGCCGAACCATGAGCGAATCACAACGTATCGCCACCCGACCAAGAGTTACGTGATAGAGGCCCAGGACGTGAGATTTCACCTAATGTTGTCGTGGATAGCAGGGGCGGTACCCGGGCTCTTCAGGGTGACGCTTCTCCTCCTTGCAGGCTCGTCGCTTGTGCAGGGGCAGGCAATCGCCGAGCCGACTTTCTTCGCGGCGGTCAGGCAGAGCGAGAGCGTCCCTGCAGCCGGTAGCGCGGAGACAGGCAGCCAGGAAGATTCCCGGAGCCAGGGTCACGCTGCAGCAGCCCCTGCAAAGCCGCGTAAACCGAGTAGCGTACCATCGCCAGCTCCGGCGCTGGTGAGCGCTGCACAACAGACACTGCAGAGCCTGGAGGCGGCTACGCAGATCGCGCAAAGGTCTGGCATAGCGGCGCCGGCAGCCTGGGGAAGCGCGTCCGGCGGCGACGCTTTCTCGCAGAAGAGAAGCGGGCTGCAGAAGCAGCTCGAGGCAGCCAGGGATGAACAGCAAACAGTGGATGCCGAGGCAGCGGGAGCGGCGGCCCTCAACCAGCTCCTGGTGGCTATCGCTACTACGCCTCCGGCTGCCGAGCCTGCAGCAGGATCGGCCAGCAAGAAAGACGAGGTGCCGCAGGGACGGGCTGCCGGCACCTTTGCGCTGTATATCGCAGGCTTTTCGCTGCTCTGTTCCTTGCTGGCCCTCTGGCAGGGCCGGCTTATGGCCCATCGCGAAGTAAGGAAGGCGTTGACCGAAGCAGGCCTGCTGTAACTTCGGAGCACAAAAGGAGAGGTTCCAATGACGTTTGTGAAGGGCGAGAAGATAGCCAGTTCGATGCATCCGCAAATCGTTGCCATGTTGATCGACAACAGCGGCAGCATGGCCGAAGAAGGCAAGTGCCAGCAGGTGACCGAGGCGGTGCAGGACATGGTGACGACCATGCAATCCATGAACCTGGGGAGCAGCGCCTATCGCTTCCTGATGAATATCTGCGCTTTTGGCGACTCCGCCCGGACACTCGCCCTGGCGGCCTCTCCGCGGGAACTCGACGTGGACAGCCTGACCTTTCTCGGGGATGACGGCGCGACGAACATGCACCTGGCGCTCGACTGGGCCAAGGACGCGGTGCAGAAATCACTCGACCGCTGCCGGACCGAGATTCGCGGCTTCCAGGAGGAGAAGGCGCCCAATCCTCTCTGCGTGATCTTGAGCGATGGCGAGAACACGGGCCCAGATGTGAGCGAGTCGGCCCATGCGCTGCAGTCCGTTCGCCTGACCAATGGCAGCATCGACGTCGTCGCTGTCGGCGTAGGCATGGAGGACCAGCACTTCGAAGTCATGAAGTTGATCGCCTCCCGTCCCGAACAAGCCTTCCAGATCGACCCCGGCGGCATCGCTGATTTCCTCAGCAACGTGGGCAGCACGATTGTGGATTCAAAACCCGTCTCGCAGCTGGCCGCCAAGCCTCGCTGAACAGGAACCCATGGCTGCGAAGGTACGGATCGGCGTTGAGAACAACGCACCCGCGTGGCGCTTCCAGATCGGTGCGCCACAGGACCGGGAAGGCGTCCTGCAGTTGTTCTCGTTTCTTCTTGCGCAGGCCGACGAGCTGTCGGCAAAGGGCCGTCAGTTTGAATTCCCCTTTGCGGCTCTGGTCAGGCTGGCCAGTACCGACCGTCCATCGCTCGAGCAGCTGGAGCAGTTCTGCCAGACCCGCCAGCCCCAGCCCCGGTGGCCGGCGGCGATCGCCGCGAGTGCTGACAGCGAGCCCGAGGAGAGTGCCCGACGGGAGAATGAGCGGGGCATGTTCTTCCTCCTGCTGCGTTCCGCACTTGACGCCGCGAGGGACTTCGACGTGGATGGCGCCCACGTCTGCCGCGCCATTGCTGCTGTCGGCCAGACTCTCCTGTCGGGGGATATGCAGCTCAGGCGCAGGAACCGCCAGATCGCGGAAGGGTCGGGCGATTCGCTACGCCAGCGCATGGCTCCGACGGCACCCGGGCCCGCGTTCCCCGCGGTCCTTAAAGCCGGGCGCGAGTTGGAGCTGCCCAGCGAGGAGGAGTTCCGGCGGCGCCGCGAACAGGGTGGCAGCATCCGGCTCCGAGACCTTACGCTGTGGCACGCGAGCTACATCGGCCCAGACCTCGCAGACAAATCCGAGAACCAGGACGCGACGTTCGCGGCAAACCTGGATATTGTCTCTGGTGCGCCGGGACTGGTATTTGCCCTTGCCGATGGAGTGAGCACTTCCATGGGTTCGCGGGCAGCTGCCAATTCGATCGTGCGGAGATTTTGCGAGCTGATCCTGCAGGGCCGGAATGCGCAAGGATCCATCACCGCTGCCAATCTGGTTCAAGCCGCTCGTCTCACCCAGCAGGCGCTCGATGAGATGGCCGAGGCCCTGCTCGAACGACCGGATGGATATATTTTTGACACGATGCGGGGCAGTTCCCTGCATAGCAAGACGGCGGTCAAGATCCTCGAGAACACCATGCATCCCCGATCGGCTTCGATCCCTTCCGCGCTCAGCGCTACCCTGATTGGCGGCGTGGCCCAGCCTGCGGAGAACGCAGGCAGTCACAGGATCGACCTGCTGCGCATCGGCGACGGTACGGTGGAGCATATCCGCCAGGATGGTCAAGACGACGAGATCGTTTCGATCGTGGATACCAATCCTGAGGTCGTGGCTATTACGCAGGCGATGGGTGCCGGGCCACATCTGCGCGCGATCTTTGAAGGTGGCGAGGAAGCCATCGAAACGCGCACACTCATCTTGGCTCCTGGAGAGTCCTTGCTTCTTTCAAGCGACGGCCTCGCCCGCGGTCATCGGCAAACAGTGGCCGCCAAGTTATCCGAACTGATAGGCGAGCCATTCTGGAAGACAGCGCAGAGTGCACAATCCGAAGCAGCCCTCCAGATACTCCACAAGGCCTGCCGTTCCGCAGACGATCTATCCGGAAAGGATCCGGAGCAGGTGCTCTTTGCCGACAACGTTTCGCTCATTCTTATTCGTTGCGGTACTTGAAGTTCGTGCTTGTCTTGGTTCGTGAGATTTCGCAAAAGCGCAGACCTTTCACTTATTACCTGGAACTTATCGAAGCACAGCAGGAGAACCAGCCATGGGCAAGATGCAACTACGACAAGAGGCGCGGGCACTGCAGGGCAAGATAATCCAGTTTGGCAGGCGCAGCCTCCAGGTAGCTGGCGACTCCGCCCGCGCGGAGTTCGAGAGCGGCAGTGAGGGCCTGGTTCACCTGGCCATCGACAAGAGTACGGGCGAAAAGTTTCGCATCAAGTGCTTCTGGGAGCCGGATGATGTGCGGCGCCGCCGATCAGAGCACCTCGTCTCGCTGCATTTGCCGGATCTAAACAAGTCCGAGGCCGATGCGCTGGCGGGGGCGCCCTTCGGCATGCTTCCAGCACTGGGACCCTGCACGCCCTTTGCCCTGGTAGCGCGCAATGTGCGCGGCGAAAGCTGGCGCAAGTTACGCACCAGGGCCGAAGCAGACTCCGAATATCCTCCCAGCTGGTGGCCATCGGATGCCATCCGGGCCACATGGGCCTATGGATTGGCAACAGCCGTGATGAAGATGGAGGCGCAGGAGTTCGTGCATGCCGACCTCTCTCCGGGCAATGTGGTGGTCAACGACGGGCTGCATGGCACTGCCGGCCCTGCGAACGCTCCCCAGCCAGGCAACGCGTCGGACGAGGCCGGCGACATGGCGCTTGTCGACTTCGACCGCTATGTTCATGGGCATGCCGAGATATCAGAACTCGGCCAGGGGACTGCGGGTTACGCCGCGCCGGAGGTCTGGGAGAAAAGGCTTCCGCAGATAGGCACCGACCGCACTTCCATGGCCATCCTCATCCAGGAATTCCTGGTGGTAGGGAGCCTGGAGTTGCGCAAGGAGCAGGCGCTCGACTGGTCATTTGACCAGGACAGCCGCGCCTTCCAACTCGAGTCCGACAACATCCGGGCGTGCGCGCATCCTGGGCTTGCCAGCAAGTATCCCCGGTTGGCCAAGCTGGTGGAAGATACGGTGGCCGCGACCGGTCCTGACACCCGCCCCGCCCCCCAATCGTGGCGGGGGCCGTTGCGGGACATCGTCGATCCGCCCGCCAGGACGGGTCCGCAGGGCCTGCGCGAACTCACAGTAGAAGAGGTGACCGAGGCGCCTCAGCCCTACCGACTGGTCTTCAAGGTGGCGATGAAGATGCTCGACTTATCGGAGACGAGGTTTCGCCTTGCTGCCAGTCTTAAGCGCGATCCTGACGGCACGATCTACCTGTCGGTGCACGACAAGAACAATCTCAACGTGCAACTGCCCGGCAGTAGAGTTCCGCAGAATTATCCCGCGGGTGCGCGTGTCGAGGTGCAGACCGGGTTAGTGCTGATCGGGAGTGATGGGGCAATAAGCGCCCGCCTGGCTGGCCCGCGTTAACGCAGAGCGTGCGGTATCAAGGGGAAGTAGATTGCAGGCATTTAGCATGCAAGGATAAGGATCGAAATTCGTTATGAAACTATGTCAGGTTTGCGGAAAAGAAAACCCCGAAAGTAACAGTTATTGTGTGCAATGTGGTTCTGCCCTGCGAAGCGATCCTCCACCGGCGCCAGCGGGTTGCGAGGCATGCGAGGAGGAAGTCAAGTCGCTGCGTTTGCAAATCGGCAGCAAGGATGGAGTCATAGCAGACCTTAACAAATCCATCGGCAGCAAGGATGAGGAGATAGCGAACCATAAGCAGGCGATCAGCGATAAGAGTGGGGAAGTAGCAAGCCTCACGCAGACCCTGAGCAGCAAGGACAAGGAGATAGGGAGCCATAAGCAGGCGCTCAGCGATAAGAGTGAGGAGGTAGCAAGCCTCACGCAGACCTTGGGCAAGAAGGATGAGGAGATAGCGACTCATAAGCAGGCACTCAGCGACATAGGCGAAGAGGTGGCCCGTCTCAAGCAGACCCTGGGCGGCAAGGTCGAGGAGATAGTAGGCCATAAGCAGGCAGTGAGTGAAAAGCATGAAGAGTTAACAAGCATTAAACGAAATCTTAGCGCTCTCCCTATGGAAATCAGAGACAGAATCGCGGAGCTGGTCGGCATTCGCATAGGGGAGGCTCCAGAACGGCCTACCGAACCGACGCCCACCAGTTCGCTTGCGGGCTTGCGGGTCGACTCTTATCCGCTCGAGAAGCCGGAGTACCGCCTGAAAGGAGAAGACACGAAGCAATCGCTGGACCTGGCACCGACAGCGTTCCACATCCGAGCGACTCTGGAAGCGACCTCCGAGGGCATTGATCTTGTCCTGCAGGACGGAGCCACGGTCAACATACGCATGTCTGAAAAGCAGAAGTGGCAGAAATATACCGTGGGCAGCCGCGTCCGCGTTGCCACCGGCATGATTCTCTATGATCCGGCGGCCACCATGAATGCTCGACTAACCTTGGAAAGCTGACACCGCTTCCACATAGCCATCCGCCCCGAATCGGGGTCGCACCCGTACAAGGTTCAACGGCCAGTGCCGTAACACTATGCCCGTACGTCCCGAAGATTTCGATGCTTCGCCCGGACCGCCTGGGCCGCCCAACGGCCTGGGGTCGCAGCGGACAACGGACACCAACACCGCAGCCGAGCAGGAGCGTGCCAGGAGCCAACTCGCGCAGCAGGAGCGTGCGAGACGCGATGCACTTGTCCGGCCTCTTGATAATGGTAGGGAGCCCCGGCGCCTGCCGGCCTACGTGATCGCGCTGATCCTGGTGGCGGCGCTGCTCGGCGCCGGCGTGATCCTGCTGCCGTCGCTGCGATCGAACTGGCGGATGGATCCGCCTATCCACTCCGCGCCTGTCAGGGTTCAACCATCCCAGCCACATAAGCAACCGCAGCAAGAGCCATTCCAGGCTTCTAACTCGACTCCGCTGCACGCGCCGCAAGCCGTTATCCCCAAGGGAGACGACGTCACGCCCTACCCGGAAACTCCCATGCCTTCGCCGCCGGTGAACCCGCCCACATCGTCGGGAACGGCCGGGACAGCGCGTTCGCACCAAGCCACTGCGCTCAGCCCGGCGGGTGCTACTGCCGCGCTCGGTCCAACAGCGTCGCCACCGAGAGCGGCGACGCCAACTGTACCGCCACCAACGGTGTCGCTACCGCCCCCGCAACAGGTGGGCCCAGCTTCAGGCGCAGAACAGGTGTCCAACAACTCCGCTGACCCGAAGCTCGTCCAACGCCCTGCTCCGGTTAGAAGCGGTGGAGCAACAACAGGCCAGGTCGAGCAGCTCAAGCCTCCGCCGCGTGAGGAAGCGCCAAGCCCCACTCACGTCGCGCCCACCTATACCGGCCCATCCTCCGGCGTCTTCACGTGGCAGGGAGAAGTCCGCGGCACAGCACTGGTGGTGATTGACAAGGGTGGAGCGAATTTCGGCAATGTCTCCGGTGCTCTCCTGCCGGGCGTACTCTGCATGGTGCAGATATCTGATCCCAAGCATTTCTCCATGGCGGTTGCGCCGGCTCCGAGCAATCAGTGGCAGAAGGTTGTTCTCAACGTTCACGGCAACGGAATGATGACAGTCAAGTTGAACTGGGCTCTTCCATAACATCAAGAGGAGGAAACGCATCATGATTAAAATTACAAAGGTTCTTCTAGTACTGATTCTCGCAAGCGCATCGCAGCTGCCGGCCGAGGATGGCCAGGGATATGGGCCTCCACTCGGCCTCAAGGATGCGGAAATGACCGTCAGGCTGCTGTCACCCATCAGCACGAAAACGTCGCAGAAGGGGGACAGGTTCTCGGCCCAGGTGATAACTCCGGAGCAATACAAGGACGCCGCTCTTGAAGGGCGTATCAACAGCGTTACGCGGGCGCAGGGTCGCGACAAAGCCGGAATTTCTTTTGCCTTTGAGACCATGACCATCAGCGGACCACCGAGCTTGATCCAGGCCGACCTGAAGGATGTCACTAACTCGAAGGGCGTCAAGAGCGTCGACGAAGAAGGCCGGGCCATTGGTAAATCGTCGCAGAAGAAAACCGCCGGATCCGTGGCCGGCGGGGCCGCTGCGGGTGCACTGATTGGTGGCCTGATGGGTGGAGCGAGGGGAGCAGCGATCGGCGCGGGAGGCGGCGCGGCAGCAGGCCTAATCTTCGCCATCAAATTCACAACCAGCGGTTCTGATATGGAATTCGCCCCGGGCTCTCAGCTGCTGCTCGACGTTTCGGATCGCAGCAAGCACTAGTACGCCTCCAAGGTGATGAGCGAAGGTAATCAGCGCAGCAGGCTGGCAATTGTCTCTCTCTGCGCCTGGTACATTTCGTCGTCGAGCAGGAAGGGAAATGCCGCCACCAGGTCATCGAGGTACAGCGTGATGCAGGACGTGATTGCCTCTAGCACAGCCTGCCTCCGCACAATGCAGGGAGCTTCGCGATCTCCCTCGAGCACGAGCAGCTTTGGGCCGCCTACGCTGGCGCTGCTTCGCGTGTAAATCAGCACGCGTTCTCCGTCGACGGCAAAAACCAGCACTGGTGGCTGGTAGGCAATATCGGACGCGATCCAGAAGTAAACGTGCGTGCCGGCCGGCAGCTCAGGCAGCGACTCCCGCAAGCCTGCCCAGTCATCGGGGGCATTGGCGTGGATGCGTTCAGCTAGACGAAGAGATGAGCGTATCCAGTCGATCAGTAGCCTGCCGTCGAACTCCAGCGTGTACTCGCAAACGTGGAGGGTAAGCGCGGGACCAGCGGGCTCGTAGTCGTAACAGGCCGAGATAACATCGTAGTCTTCGTATAAGTCAGGGGTTGGAGCGACGAGATGTGGATTGCGATACTCAACCCTGAAATCATCGTTCATTTGATTTTTCCTACCGGGTAGATTGTCTTCAGCGTACCGTCGGGCTCGAATACGGCGAGGATGCGTCTGACCTGAATCTCGACCACGCCTGGAGGGGCATCGAAGGGAAGCATGGTCTGCGCACCGTCGGGAACCATGGATGCCTTGGCGAAGGTGCGGCCATCATTGGGTAGCGCGTCGAGGAAGATTTCAGTTTCCGGCTTGATCTTCCAGGCGGCCCGTGCGCGCTCAACAGACTGCAGCAGCACTTCGTCGTTGCGGAAACGACCGGACAGGCCGCCAATGACCTTGCCGTTCTTATTCACAGTCACGTTTGCGGCTTCGTTCATGACATCCACTAACGGTCTCTTCGGACCGTGGCCTCGGATAACATGCTCGAGGCCGAGATTGCGGTAGATTTCGTAATACCGCTTGTCCGTGACGGGTTTGCCGTCAAGCAACATCTTGCTGCTCTCGTCAAAGGTGACGAGCATTTCACCTGCGCGCTTGAAGGGAACCTTGACGCTGAATTTGGCAGCGTCCTCGGCAACCTTCCCCTTGGCGGCATTGAAGGCGGTTTTCCACGCGGCCAGCTCTTCCTCTGTCAACGCGCTGACGTCCATTTTCTTGGCCAGCTTGCCGAGCTTCAACTCGCGCATAAAAACTTCGAAGTCTTCGATGTGATTCTTGATGGCGTAGTAGGCGACCTTGATCCGCGCATCGAGCTTCTCGGTATCTACCAGCGCCAGCAGCCGCCCCGGCGCGGTACGCTCGGCCTCATCCAGCTCTCCGAGTGCGTCAAGATACTTGAGGCGCGTATCCTTGGCCCGGCTGATGGCCTTGCGCACGCCCTCGGAAAGCTCGGTAGCCTTGGCGAGTTCCATCTCGAACTTGGCCGCGCCGCCTGCACCCTCGAGCGCACGGGCCGCGGGCAAGGCGGCTTTGAAGGCATTGGCCAGCGGGATGCCATCCAGGCCGACGCCGATCAAGGCGATGGCCAACCATACCGCGCTCGGCTCCTCGCTGCTTACGCTCAGCGCGGTGTCGAAGTCGGTGTGCGCGGCGGCGACGCCTTCTTCGTATTTCCCGTATTCCTGCATGGCGCCGCCGACGCCGATCGCTAAAACCCCGGCGCCTGCCAGCACCGCTACTGTGCCCGTGCCGAACGAGATAGCGCCCAGACCAAGTGCGAGCGCCCCAATGGCCAGTCCTTTCAGCACGTCGGTGATGGAAACGTCCTTTTGATGATCTTCAACTACCATCCCGTAAATGGAGTCGGGAGGAGCATGCAGTTCCTTGCTGGTGAGCGCGACGATCTGGTCAAGCTTGAAGACCTTCTCCGGCTCCTCGAGAATCGCCACCCGCGTTTTGACGATCGATGCCTGCCGCTTATCGGCATTCCTCCTGAGTGCCTCGCCAAGCGCGGTAGGGGTATCGGCGGTCAAAGAGTAACTGCTGAGTTCGGGGTCCTTGAGCATCGGGTGCTTCTCTGACAGCCCCTTGCGTGCCGCATCCCCGCGCTTGTCCGCCTCGATCATCCGTTCGAGCGCTGCATCCTGCGACCGGGTTGGCATGGAGTCACTCTTCAGCTGCATGGGGGTCGGCATCGATGCGCGGCCGGCTGCGTCTGACTCCTTGACGGCGGTTCGCACCGGTGCCAGCTGCGTGTACAACTCTGCGAGCACCTTTGGGTCCTCGTAGCGTTTGCGCTCGGTGGCAACGGTCCGCTCGCTCGCCTGCAGCACGAGCAGCGTGAGCTCGACGGCGCGCTTGCGGTATAGGTCGAGGAAGGCCTCGTTGGCAGCCTTGAACTCCTGCACGTTGGCAAAGCCGGCTGCCTTCAGCGATGCATCAAGCGCCTTGCTGGCTTCCATGTAGCGATCGAGGTTGCCAGGCTTCTCGATCTCCGAGGTATCGTTTCGGGGGTTCACCCTGGTCATGCGCGACTGAAGGGCCTCAAACGACTTTACCTGCTGGTAGAGATTCTCCTTGCCGCGGATGCGGTCGGACACCGATTTCTCAGCCGCCTGCCTGGCCTTGAACATGTCGATCGAACGCTCCAGTACCTCGAAGTCTTCGGTCGTGGCATTCACGCGCCGCTTGTACAGCGCCCAGTCTTCGCTGCTCAGGTCTTTGAGCTTCTCCGCAATCCGCAGCGTGGTTTTGTACTCTTCCGGCTTGATACGTCGCTTGCCATCGATGGTCAGGAAACCCTGTATCTTGGGGTCAACTTTGGCTACGCTTTCCTGGTCCTGCAGGACGCTTTCGCGGGTGCGCAGCCACGCCTGCCGCATGCCCTCTTCTGACTGGCCTTTGCCGAGCGGTGTGCCGGATCGATACTGGAAGTGGTTCCAGAAGCGACGATCGACTTCATCATTGACTTCCTTGCGCTGGTCAGGCGGAAGCGCATTGACGGCAGCTGTCCGCTTGCCTGCTGTGGCCTTCTCGCCGGCCGACATGGCTGCCGGGTGGAACACCACCTGGATCGGCTTATTTACCTTCTCGGCCGTGACGCCATTCTTGCCTATATCGCTCAAATCGGAGTAATTCCATTCCCCGGCACGGCGTTCGGCTTCGGCGCGATCCACCTGGAGGTACTGCATGACTGCGCGGATTTTGAACTCCTGCGCCGATACCTGTTCGCCGACCGTGACGTTGACCGCAACCCCGACCGTCTTCGCCTCTTTAGGCTGGCGATAGACTCGTTCGCCAGGCCCGCGGCGCTGTTGCATCACGTGCGCCAGCTCATGCGCGAGCAGGCGTTGACCGGCGACGCTCGCCGGGCGGAACTGACCAGAAGAGAAGAAGACATCGCGTCCGTAGGTGAGCGCGTGCGCGTTCAGCTCGTCTGTCAGCCGCGCAGCCGGCGCATCCGTATGGATCCGCACACTGGCAAAGTCAGCCCCCAGGCCGGACTCCATCTGTGAACGCACCGCGGCAGGGAGGGCGTCGCCGCGTCCAATGTGCGCCTGTAATCGGCCTTGCAGTCCCGCATCCCATTGAGGACCATGCGGCGAGACGCGTTCCCCGGCAGCCGAGCGATGCACTTCCGCCCACCAGCCTGCGGCAGCGTCCCCCGAGACCTTGTCAGGCGCTGCCCCGCCCGGCCCACGGAAAAACGCTACCTGGCTTCTCTCTGCCACCTTTTCCGCCAGTGCATCGGCTTCCTTCTCCTGCGGGTCATCGGGCGCGCTGACGCGCAGTTTTGCCTGGATGCGCCTGGCCTGTCTCTCTGGTCGAGCCAAGGCTGGACGCAAAACGGGGATTGCCGCTGGGGCACTGGGCTGTAATGGCCTTGCGCGGCTCAGCTCCCGCCCGCTCAAGACACCTTCGAGCGGAGTATGCACTGTGGCGGCAAGCGGTCGCCACGTAAGCGGCCTGGGGGTTGGTCCGCTCAGGGTGTCTGTTGAAGGTGCCTTTAGAAGTGGCCTACCAAACACTGTTTCACCTTGCGCTTCCTCACACTCTCTGACTAGCTCGGCGCCATCTGCAGGAACGGTGCGGGTACCGTGGCCAGGTCGACCTGCGTGATAGCAGTTCCGAAGCAGGGCCGCCTTCCCCTGTTGGGCCAGCAAGCGAAGATACCACGAAATCGTGCTAGACAGGAGGCGGCATCGAAGGTTTGTGTCGCGATCCGCTTGATTTACGAATATCGCTATGCTCCCGACGGGTCTCCCTTACTTTGGGCGCAAGAAATTGCGATGCTACGATTTCGCGATGAGTGCAGCGAAGTCGTTGAAGCCAGAAAAGTTACTACCGCCGCTGACCGAGCAGCCTATGAGCAGCTTCGCGCAACAGTTCTGCTACTCACGCAAGCGCACCGAAATTGAGGAAGAACCCCTAATTAGGCGCGCCAACCGCGGGAGGAAGTATTTGTGGGCTTGCTGCTACAGTTCCACGTGGCAAGAGTTCTAAACGCTCCCAATGCATCGCGGACCTTATGTCAACCGTCACACCTTGAATAACGATCGAAAGTTTTTGACTAATATTACCCACACTCTCAATGACATTATTATCGACTTGGTTGAAGTCTGCGTCTTCAAGTCCGAATTGCTCCGCAGCGCCGGACATACGGGCAGTCCGATGCCCAATTTGCACAACAACCCCGTGTTCGTTCCCTTCATAGCGCCCTACTTGGGTGTTGCCCTGCCTCGTGACGCGCGTAGTCTTGCGCCAATCCGATCCGTCTAAAAGAAATTTGAGCAAATGACCTGGCGTATTCCGTATGGCTTGAAGTGCAGCATGCGCGAACGCTCTCGTGTTTCGTGCTTGTTGAATCCTAGGATGGATCAAAGTCGAGGTGACAGTCCTAGCATTTGGAGTCGTATGTGGTTGTGTCACTGTAGTCTCCCGCCCGCGGACGGAAGGCAGAGTGGCCGATATGGTTGCCGCGTGACCCAGAACCGGGCTGATAGTCCTCGCGGACGGCATCGCAGATGCTAAAGCCCTTTCTACCGTTGTTGCAACTGTCGCTCCGGGAACTGCGGCTGGGCTTGCGGTTACCGCCTTCGGAGCGCTGTTTGTGCCCGTGCTTAGCTCGTCTATGGCTGAGGCGACCCTCCCTTCCACCAAGGTTACAGATGTGCGGGATGACTGGTTGATCAAGGCGGTCTCTGCTGGTCCCGCCGCCCCGACCTGAGCTCTCCCAAGAATCGTTGCAAAAGATAGGTTACGCGCCGTTCTCCCCAAAATACCCGGTACAGAGGACCCGGCGGAACTGCCTAGCGTGCGCTGGGCCGCACTCCGCGCGGAAGCATAAGCATTATTTTGCAACTGGGCTAAGTAGGCTCCCTTTTGCAGCGGCGCAAGGGAGGAAGCAGCTCCGCCCGCGAAATCTACCGCGAAGGCTGCCTGATTTGCCTGCTGCTCATTCAAACCAAGCGCCTTCGCCACTCCATAGCCAGACTGCTCAAAAGCGTTCCGCTGTGGTTCGCCGCTCGAGATCGTCTGTAAATCCGCGTACAACGCTGTTGTTGCATGGATGCAACCCACCGCGCCAATTCCGGTTTCAGACAGCGGGCACACGATCACGGACTCTACGGTATGCAGAATAGACTTGACATAGGACGACAAGCGATTTCTCCAACGGGCCGCCCTTGCCACTGACTTTTCGGCTATCCTTTGAGCGTCTTCAGCGTGCTCCGCTGCTTGTTCCCAACGGATTTCAGCCGCAATTGTGTCGTCGTGTGAGTCAATCAAGAACTGAAGCACTTTGCATTGCCCCATAACGATCTGCACCCAGGTCAACTGAGTCTCTCTCGGCAACGTCGCAAACTTGGATGTTTTCATGTAATCAGCTCCGGAGGCAATCTGAGCTAAATTACTTTCGACCTTAGCTGCGAATTCGGCCTTGTCCTCAAGGATCTTTTCGCGAATCCTTTCTGAACTATCCGGCGCACGTTGTAAGAACTGGCCTGGCGCATTCGCGGGGGTAACACGCCATAAAGGTTGGCGTCGATTCACAGCAATCGACTGTTGCACGACGTGCGTTAGCTCATGCGCCAGCAGCCACTTGCCACCGACCGTCGCGGGCGAAAATTTGCCTGGAGCGAACACCAGATGTTTGCCCACGGTGTATGCGCGTGCCCCTAAATCTCCCGCGGAACGTGCCGCTTCTCCATCGGTATGCACCCGGACGTCTCCAAAGTCTCGGCCAAATCGGGTCTCCATAAACGCCCGTGTCTGGCTATCAAGTTGCCGGCCAGAAGATCGCAGAACCCGGCTGACAGCCCCATGCGGGGGACGAGACGGAGTTGCCGCGCCGCCATTCTTCGCTTTGGCGTGAACCTCCTGTTCCTCTTCGCATGCTGCACATCGATGGATCGACCGTCCTGTTACTCCTGTGACCGAGGCCGGCTTCATTGCAGCGGTATCTGACTCTTGCATCCCCATGACCTGGTTTGCCACCCCGTCCGCCTCACGTTCCAGCGGGTCGTTGACTGCCCCGACCTTGAGCTTCGCCTGAATTGGAAAAGCCACGGAAGAGAAACGATGGGGAGCAATCCGAGGCTGGGGGTGGTTGGTGTGCGCTTGCAGTACACGCTCCGCGGTACGATCAGCCTCACGCTCCATCGGATCATCGACCGGAGCGACCTTGAGGGCCGATGTTATAGCCCGCCCGTCATGACCTGAGGCGACCCGGGCACTGCCGGCCGCCTCATGTTTCCGGTCTGGAGCGAAGACTGGAATTGTGGTTAAATCCCGTGGTATCCCGGCTAATGTTCTCGCGGGAGAAGGAATGGAGGTACCGGCAGATGGCGCGCGATTGCCTTGAAGTCTGCCGACAATCTGTCTTGCGCCCGGCTCCTCCATATAACGGAAGATCGTTTTGTGAATCCCGGTCCGTTCGAAGCTATGTCCCAGCCCATTACCATCCGTGCCTAGCGCTCGCGCGGGAAATCGTGAAGGCCAGGTCTGCACCCCGGGGGTGGAGATTGTGTTTGTGTGCGCCTTTGCGACCCGCGAAGCAAACATAGCTGTATCTCACGAAACCCGGCGAGACAAGAAACGCCCCGGGAAGGCGAGAATAAAGGAAGGCGCAGTTCTGATCAAGCTTATTTGGCTGCACATCGCGACTTTAATGATTTAAGCCCAAGCTTCATCTCATATCGAAGGAGTCTACGCCCGGCTCTGGTGCAAATAGATGAGGCGACCACGAGCATACTCGGGAGAGGCAGCTTGGTCTTTGAGCCAGAGTTTACTGAGAGTAAACTGCCCTTTGTGGATACGGTGTAGCGTTCGATGCCGGCGATGGTAATGGCTGCGGCGGCATCACAGATCTTGAACCCGAGCATGGGTCTGGTCGAGACTTGATGCCGCGGTGATCCCCATTAATCAGGTCGTTCAGGTAGTTCGACGACCGCAGCCGATGTGCTGCCAGACCTTATCTTCCTCCGGCATTTCGCGCAGCGCTCGGTGAGAGCTATCGCTCGTGATGCTGACCGCTGCACGACCTTGCGTACAAATCGCTTTGCGGAAGAATGCCTTGGCTGCTGCTACATCCCGATTCGGGCTTAGCCGTAAGTCAACCGTATTGCGTCTCTGTCGACGGCGCGATAAAAGCAGATCCATCGTGCTCGCACCTTCAGGTACGCTTCATCCAGCCGCCAGGATCTACCAGCTTTGCGTGCATACCGTATCTCAGTTTCTCCAGGTGCTTCGCATAGATCGTCTCGGCCTGCGGTATGGCCTTCTCATACCATCGGCCATCGCCGGTCTTATCGCCTCCCAGCAAGAGCAGCGCCACGCGCCGAGGATCAAACGCGTACAGCACTCGATAGGGACGGCCCTCGTGCTGCACCCGAAGCTCTTTCAAGTTCGGGAAGTGTGATCCCTTCAGTGTCGCCTGCGGGATTATTTGTTATAAGAGTGCGCAATTATCTGTCATAGTCCGCAGGCGCGAAAGGTCCTTGAGCTGCCTGAGGCCGCGCGAGATCAAGGTTTGGCCCGCTTTCATCTGCTTCAGCCTCACCTGCAAGAGAAGCAGCCTCTCGACGCAGTCGCCAGAGCGGCGGGAGTTAACTTCCGCACCGCGGGACGATGGGTCGCACGATAACGTGAGTATGGGATTGCTGGCCTCGCGCGCTACAACCGAACCGATCGGGGCCAACTCCGTGTGCTTTCCCCGGAAATGCGGAGGCTGATTATTGAGAGGAAGGCGACTTGAGTCCTCGTGGAAGCGGAACAGTTTCCTCAATGACAGTCGAAAGCACCAGCGAGGTAGAGGTCGCCGCAAAGGGGCTCAATCGATCGATGATACGTTCCAGGTCCTGCACCGAAGCGGGCACCGTCTTGATCAGGTAGGAGTTGTCGCCGGTCACGCGGTGACACTCCAACACCTCTGGAACGCTGCTGGCGATGCGGGCGATCTTGCTCAAGACAGTTGCGTCTACGTTATGCAAAGCGATAAAGGCTGCAATTGGATAGCCCATGGAGCGCATCTTTACCCTGACGGAATAACCCATAATCACCCCTGCATCTTCCAGACGACGCATCCGTTCCATGACTGCTGGAGTCGAGAGGCCGATCCTCCTTCCCAGCTCGGCATGAGCGATACGTGCATTCTCCTTCAACTCGCGAAGTATCTTCATGTCCGTGAGGTCCAGGACTTTGCTCGGGGAATGTCTTGCCATTTTGCTTTTCACTTAATAAGGTTTCTGTATTTCTCCTATACGCCTTAAAATCGCGATTGCACGGCTGACCGTAGTAAAGCACAATCAAAAGCATCCTTAGAGCAGATATGCAGTCGACAGTGCGAACATGCCGCCATGAAGCGGTCTGTCGAAGACTGAATCCCCGCACTTCGCAGGTTCGACAGCCTCACGCTATTTCCCTCGCACGCTTCACCGCGTTCCGAATGACAGACTCGGAAGTTTCAAGGTTGCCGGTTCCATGCTGGTTGCAAAAGACAATTGCAGAAGACCCCAGACACCACGCCGTACGCCCGATGCTGGAACACATCACTACCGAGGTTCAATCATGCGCTCTATCCGTCAGGCTTTCCTAGCGCTCGCTTGCGCTTCTGCCCTATTGACGCCTCTCTTTACCGTCCTGCCGGTCGCGGCGCAGGTCGCTGGCGCAACCATCACGGGAGTCCTTACCGACACCTCTGGGGCTGTCGTGCCGGGGGTCCAAGTCACTGTACGCAACCTCGATACCGGTATCACGAACAGCGCACCGTCCAATAGCTGGGGCGCCTACCTTATCCCGAATATGACCCCTGGGAAATATCACATTGTGTTTGCCGCACCGGGGTTCTCGCGGGTTGAGCGCGATCTTATGCTCTCTGTGGGTAGCGTCGAGACTTTGAGTGTCACGATGCCGCTCGGGCAGGCGTCGACCGTCGTCGAGGTGAAGACGAATGTCGAGTTGAACGCCGAGAACGCTACGGTCTCCGGCGAGATCGACGGCACAGCATTACGCGAACTTCCCCTAAACGGCCGCGACTGGTCGCAGCTTGCTGAACTACAGCCCGGGATCAGCCAGGTACGCAACCAATCGACGATCGGCGGAGTAGGCTCGGCCGACGTTGTGCGCGGAGCGCGAGGCTTCGGCAACCAACTTAGCATCGCGGGCACGCGGCCGACGCAGAACAACTACAGGCTTGATGGCATCAGCTTCAACGACTACACTAACGGCGCTCCGGGCAGCGTGCTCAGCAATCTCTCCGGGGTCGATGCGATTGCAGAATTCAGCGTGCTTACCGCTGACTACGGTGCCGAGTACGGGCGCACCTCCGGTGGTGTCATCAATGCCGTCACCAAAAGCGGCACCAATAAGTTCCATGGCGACGCATACGAGTTCATCCGCAACAGCGCACTCGATGCACGCAACTACTTCGACGGCGATACCGTGCCGCCCTTCAGGCGAAATCAGTTCGGCGCTTCTGCCGGAGGGCCTATCTTTCGCGACAAGACATTCTTCTTCTTCAACTACGAGGGGCTCCGGCAGTCGCTCAGCTCCACGGTCATCGACACCACCCCTTCGGCGAATGCACGGGCGGGAATTCTCTCTTCCGGCAATGTGACGGTCGATCCCAAGGTAACGCCCTTCCTGCAGTTCTGGCCATTGCCGAATTTCGGGCTGCTTGGCGCTGGGGACACCGGACTTTATCGCGTGGTCACCAAGCAGACTGGCACCGACAACTTCTACACCGGCAGGATCACCCATCACTTTTCACAGAGCGATCAGCTGGGCGCGACGTTCCTTTATGACAAGAGTTTCCTGACGAATCCAGACCCTCTCAACAATGAGGGGTTCTCAAACAGCAACTCGCGGCCGTTCTTTGCCCTGGAGGAGACCCACACCTTCACGCCAAATCTAGTCAACGCCGTGCGGCTTGGCTTTAGCCGCAACTACGCCGTCATCGCGACCTCTCCGGCAATCAATTCGCTTGCGGCAGACACGACCCTCGGCGCGATTCCCGGCCAGCCCGCACCGTTCCTTTCTGTTCCCGGGATCAGCACCTTCTTCGGAGGCTTGGACGGATTTCCCAACTTCACGTTCGGCTGGAACTCCATTCAGTTCTACGACGACGCCTTCCTGAGCCGGGGCAAGCATACGCTCAAGTTCGGCTTCGCGATGGAGAACATGCACTCGAACAATCTCTTCCACTTCTTCGACGATGGCCGCTTCTCCTTCGCCTCGCTCTCGGACTTCCTTACCAACGTTCCGCAGTCCTTCAGCGGCAATGTGCCTACCGCAGACTCACCACGCAATCTTCGCTCTACCCTCTTTGGTGGGTATGTTCAGGACGATTGGAAGATGCGGCCCAACCTCACCGTGAACCTGGGGCTGCGTTACGAGATGACAACCATCGTCAGCGAGGCGCACGGCAAACTCGCGTCGCTGCCGACAATGGACGCTTCTACGATCCACACCGGTGCCCCTTACTTCTCGAACCCAACACTGAAGAATTTCGAGCCTCGCCTGGGCTTTGCTTGGTCGCCGCTTGCAAACCAGAAGACCTTGCTGCGCGGCGGCTTCGCCCTCTACGACGTTCTGCCGCTGCCGTATGAGTTCCTCATCATCAGCTCGGCCTCCGCGCCCTTTCTCCAGAGCGTGACGACCGCGAATCCTCCTGCCGGTTCCTTCCCGAATATGGCATACCCAATCGGCGTAAGCCAGCAGCCTCCCGGGACGCTGGCAGGCCAGCGTGTCGCTTATGTGCAGCCACAGCCGTCGCGCAGCTATGTCGGGGAATGGAACCTAAGCATACAGCAGGCGCTTCCAGGTTCCTTCGTCGGAACGATCTCCTATATCGGTTCGCGCGGCATACATCTGCCCTACCGCACGGACGACGCGGATATTGTCCTTCCGACGTCAAAGGTCAATGGCCAATACTATTGGCCCACGCCTGCCGCCAGTGGCACCCAGATCAACCCGAATGTAGGTCGGATTGACCGACTCAGCACGGATAGCGACTCCTACTACCACGGGATGTTGTTGAGCATGACTCGGGCTCTCAATCACGGTCTGCAGGTTCAGGGCTCTTACACCTACCAGAAGAGCATCGACACAGGCTCCTCAACGATCGCGGGAGACCAGTTCTCGAACTCGCCCTCCAGCCTCCCCTTCTGGTTCGACCCGAAGATTCGGCGCGGTCAATCGGACTTCAACCTGGGACAGAGCGCCGTGTTGAGTGGAACGTGGCTCATTCCCGATATAAGCCATGTCAGCTCGCTGCTTCATACCGTTGCGGACTCGTGGCAGCTTGGGGCCATCTTCCAGGCCAGCACGGGCTCGCCCTTCCCCGTGCTGATCGGAGGCGATCCGCTCGGCCTGAACAACACCGACCCTTACGACTACCCCGACCGCACCCCCGGCTGCGGCAAGGGCGTGAACCCGAGAAACGTGACTAGCTATATCAACCTCAACTGCTTCACCGTGCCCACGCCCATCAACCGCCTTGGCAACGCGGGCCGCAACCCACTCACCGGTCCAGGTCTTGAACAGATGGACATGTCCGTGTTCAAGAACTTCCCGCTCAGCAACCTCTATGAGTCCGCCAACATCCAGTTCCGCGCCGAGTTCTTCAATGTCCTCAACCGCGCCAACTTTGCGGCACCGCTGGATAACGATTTCCTCTTCACTCAGGACAATTCGCCCGCGGGGGCCTCAGCGGTTGGCGGCGCCGGCGTGATCGACGCAACGCAGACCGCATCCCGCCAGATCCAGTTCGGACTTAAGCTGATCTGGTAGCAATGCAGGTCTCATACAAGGAGGATCAGGATGAAGCGAATTGGATTGTGCTTGATGCTTCTATCGGCGTTCGTGGTAACGGGCGCGAAGGCTCAGACAGTGGGGCAGTCAACCGTCGCGCCCGGCGGCGCCGTAACCATGCAGGCGTTCTACCGTGTGCCGCCGGGCCAGCGGGAAGCGTTTCTCGACCTTTACAAGCAGTATCATCTCCCGGTCATGCAGCGGTTCGTGGACCAGGGCATTCTTAAGTCCATACATATCTATCAGCGTCGCTTTCGTTCCCAGTCGCCCGCATGGGACTACGAGGTAGTTCTGGTCTGGCGAGACTGGGCGGCCATCGAAGAAGGCCACAAGACAGAGCCCGGCATTATCACTGCCATGTATCCAAATCAGCAGGAGTATGCTGCGGCCGACAAGAAACGGTTCGAACTATCCAGCGATGTATGGATCGATATTCTGGAAGAAGTTAATACTGCGGTAAAACATTAAGTAAAGAGCCTGAAAATGGAGAGTCACCCACAATGAAAAGGCAAATTGCTAACCGCTGCAACAGATATGCCTTCATCTTCTTGCTGGCCACATTCCTGATGGCAAGCGTCGCGACACTTAGGGCCCAGGCGAACAACGGTGCGGGCGACAGCCAAAACGTCATGGCGGTGGACTTTTACCGTGTCCCGCCAGGCCACCAGGATGAGTGGCTGGCACTCTACAAGAAGTGGCACTATCCCATCATGCAGTATCAGCTTGCCCACGGGTATGTTCTCAGCGAGAAGCTCTATACCCGCGCGACGCACGAGTTGGAACCGTCCTGGGACTTTGCCATCGTTATCGTCTCACCGCCTGCGGGTAAGGGCCCAAAGGCTGAACTCACTCGCGGCGCCCTTATCCGAAAACTGTTCCCGAACCTCGATGAGTATGTCGCAGGCGAGAAGCAGCGCTGGTCGATGACGACGGCACACTGGGACGAACGATGGACAGAGGTCGACGTCGCGACAAACCCCTCGCTCTACTACCCGGCACCTTGATTCGGAGATGCCTCGTGGGACTGCTAACTGAACCTGACTGTTCGTCTGGTGGTTTGCGTTTCAAAGTACATGGAGTGAATTGAGTGAGACCGAGACATCTGGCTTTCCTTCTTGTGGTGTGCGTATTCATTTCTGTAAGGTCGAGCATCGCCCAGGCGCCGCTTGACCTCATCGGCACATGGTCCTTTCCGAGCATCGCCGCCGGTCCTTATACCGATCACCTTGCCTTCGACGCAGGGGGTGGCCGGATTTTCATCACGCCCCAGGCCGATAAGGCGGTCGTGGCCATCGATGTACAAAAAGGGAAAGTCCTTCACACGATAGCGGGGTTCGGAAACCCCCACTCAGTTCTCTTTGAGCCCAGGAAGCAAAGGCTCTTTGTTGCGGACGGGGGCAAAGGAACTTTGAATGTCTACGACGGGAAGACCTACTCGCTCATAAAGCAGGTTCCTCTTCTGGAGGACACCGACGGCTTCTCCTATGACGACAAGACTCGGACCCTCTACGTCAACAACGGAGGCGAAGGCGCGGGCAAGGAATACGTCGTTATATCTCTCGTCGATGTCGATTCGTTGACGGTAAAGGGCGAGATTCGCATCGACACCGACAAACTCGAAGCAACTCACATCAGCGCTGACGGCGCGACACTCTACGCAGACCTCCCGGCCAAGGACGTAGTGGCTGAAATCGATATTGCGCAGCGCAAAGTGCTTCGGTTCCTCCCTATTGGAGAGGCTCACTATCCAATGGCAATTGCCGGTGACGACCAGCGCGGCATTCTGTTTGTTGCCACGAGGGACACAGACGTGCGCGGCTCTATCGTCGTGATGTCGGCAACCAGCGGCGCGGTTGTCGACCGCCTTCCAATAGGAGGATGGGTCGATCAAGTTGATTGGGACCCAGCGGCCCAACGCATCTACGCCACTTGCGGAACAGGGCAAATCTTTACCTTCCAACGCCAGAAGGACGGAAGGTTTGCTCCTCTCGCATCTGTCGATACGGCGGTGATGGCGAAGACATCGCTCTTCGTGCCTTCCCTCGACCGCATCTTTGTCGCGGTGCCCCACCTTGGCGACTACGACTACCGCGTCAAGGTATTTGAAGTGTCAAAGCCGGTCTCCCAGTAGTGCAACGTTGCCAAGCCCTCGTAAGAGAGCAGGAAATCGGTGAAAGATAAGTAAACACGAGTCCTTACTTTGGGTGAATTAGGTTCACATCATGGCGAACTTGTGATCACAAACTTCTTTCAAGGGGTCACCACACCAAACGTCCGAAATCGTACGCTAAGCTACCTTGCGAATGCCTGTCGCCAATCGAAAGGCAATTGCAATAGGCTTTTGCAACTCGATTCGCTGGGATTACGGCCTTCGCTCTCAGCTATGCACAAACGTTCGTTTACGCACTCCATAGCTGCCTTCCAGTCGGCCCCATCACCCAAACTTCCGAGAACCCACCTTGCCGACCAATCTGGAAGGCATCAGCTCAGAGGTTTGAGGTAAGAAAGCGCTCAATATCGGCAAACAGGGTCGTTTGGTATGCCACTCGATTAAAGCCATGCGGGTCCATAGACGGCGGAAAGGCAAGATTGGCAAGAGCCGGCGGGAACGCGCTCATCACCGAAAAGTGTCCAGCCCCCGCAATAATTTCATGCTGAACGAGTGAGGCATCTGCAACGTTATCCCTCACCAATTCGGCATGCGACGATGGCGTGATTTCATCCATGCTTCCGCTGCGGATCAGAATAGGGATGTTCACCTCTTTGAGAGAGTCCGCAAAAAACCAAAAGGTCGCGGGCATGAGAAGCACGAGAGCATGAACCCGGTCATCAGGCTTTACATTGACCGGTTGAGGCTGTCGATCAGGAGTCTCATTCGGTGCAGCCCATGGCTTTCCTCCTGCTACGGCCAGCGCTGTGTACGCTCCAATCGAGTGACCGATCACTCCGACTCCGGTGCGCCTGAGGAAAGGCCCGACAAAAGAGTCCACAAGCGTTGCGTCAATAGCCAAAGAGATATGGCGAGGCCGGTTCTCGAGGTTTGCTGCAGTTTTTTCCAGGCTGTTGTCGTTGCGGCTGTTGCCTACGTGTTCTGGTAACACGACAGCGAAACCGGAAGTAGCCAAGTGCTTTGCGAGATCACGATACGCCCAGGGAGTGCCGCCATTTCCATGAGAGAGCACTACAACAGGTAGATCTGATCCTGCAATCGGAGCGTCTACTGCTACTTCGAGTGAGTAGGGACCGAAGCTTTCAGCTTGCTCTGGAGCAGCCGTTGGGTACAGAACCGCGATGGGAACGGCAGCGTTTTGAACTTCATCTTGCACCCGCATTTTCCGAAGACCGCAGCTCATCCTCATAAGACCATCATGCCTGATTTCGCTCCGTGGCTGTTGTAGTTCCTGTGAACGCTTTGTGAGACGTCGGCTGTGCTCAGCCTAGAGCGTTAGCGTACGACTTTTGACGTTTGGTGTAGATACCCCGATAAGCTTTTTCATGAGATAGATATCCAGGTCCGTGCAGCCTGACTTGTTCGCAACGGCAGCATTGATGAAGTAGGGCATGGTGTACACGCCGTGCTCAACAACGCGATAGGCCAGCGGGGCGAGACCGCGATCCTTGTCAGCTTCCACGCCGGCTTTGTTCGTATTGGTCCGTCGCTCGATGCGTACTGAAGAAATGGAGATGCCCACTCCGAACTAAGCCACGCCTGTGCGAATAAAGCTGACTTCCCGCCCTTTTACCTCCGACTTTTCCAAAAAGGTCGGACCAAACAGGCGAGCATCCCAATACGCCTTCTTGAACTCTTCCGGCTTCATCTTCTTAATGTCGTCTCGCTTGCGCCCGCGTGATTCCAAAAACTGAAACGCACCTGCCGTTAGCGCTGGAGCAAACGTGGAGGAAATGATCGCCCATGCTTCACCGGTCTTGTCTTCCACCAAGTCACGCAACTTGCGCTTGAAGGAAACGGGCGAAATCATGCCCTTGTCATCCTGGACGTTGACGCGGATCGCTTTCCTGGTCGGGGTTGCTGTTGGGGTTGGAATTGATCACTTCGATCACCAAGAGTCCTGTCGCACGATTCAGATTCTGCCTCCGTGAGGGTCTTGCGCTAGTTCTCGTTTTTTCTCGCTGGAGCCGCGAGGTAGCCCAACAACAACTCTGCTTGTTCCTGCGGTCCTGATGTCGGTTCCAGCCCGAGCCGGTGAACCTCTGGGCGAAGCTTTGCCAGAGTGGCTTTGATCCATCCGGCCTGGTCCGATGCCTTGTGCTTCAGGCTTGCCAATTGGGCCTTTTCTTTGTCTCTCTCGTCATCCCCATACACCACAGGCTCTGGGGAATTTAGCAGTTGCGTCGCGTAACGCTCGTATACCGGTAAACGCTGTTGCAGAATCGCCAGAGCCCTGGCGGGATTCTGCCCAGCCTGATCCATAAGAGGGTTGCCAATGAGCTGCGGCGGCACCTGTCCTCCTCGAACTCCATGGCGATACACAATGTGGAGCCGATCAGCGAACTGCAGAAGCTGACCTAGCAGGTAGTCTCGTTCGTTCATGTACGTCTCCTTTGCGCGATCCAAAAGCCTGAGCAGAATGCCGAGGGCTGCCGTGTTTGTACGCAGGTCCAAGAGTGCAGGGGCAGACAACGCAGCTCCGGTGTAGGTGAAAACCTCTCCTGTTTTGCCGCTGCGGCTTGGTCTGCCAGCTGCGATCATCAGGTCGGTCTTGAGAGGAAGAAAGCGCTCCAGCAGCCAGCCGGCCTCGCTCTTTGCGTCCGGGTCGAGCAGCAACTTATACAGCCGGCCAAGGCTGACGCCGCTCACCTTTTCGCTGCGTTTGGCCCCCCGAATCCACAGGGTTCCAAAGCTGAGCGCGACGGAAGCTGGAGAGGGGGCCTGTACGCCACGCCACTTCTTTTTGTTCTTGCCTTCCCCTGGAAGAACTGCAAGTCCAAAGCAGGCGAATTTTCCGCGCCAGCAACCCATCGATCCCGGGCATCGACGATGTTGCCGACGTTGTAGCGTGCATTGAACGGGACCTGCTTGCGACCCTTGTCGATGGTGCTGAGAACAAACAACTGGAGGTGACGCGCTCCACGTACAACTTCTCGTTCTTTGAGTTGAATGGCCTCAAGAAGGCGATCCAGGCGCTGAATAAAAGAGGACATCTGCGCGGAGGAGGAGGTTTCTTCTATCTCTCCATCTTCATCATCGTCGTAGGCAGAACCGAGGGTTCCTGCAACCGGGGCGTCCGTCTCCGGAGCCTCCTCAATGTATGCGATCAGGAAGTCTTTCCTGTCGCCAGTCCCGCTAGCCACAGCGTTCCATGTCTTGCCTTCCAGGTTCTTTGTCGTCGTGTGCAGCAACGCATCGTGGACACCCTGCGCAGCATGACGGGTTACCGGAAACAGGCTGGTCGAGCTTCGCCCATAACGGCTCTGGCAGGGAATCTCCGAGTTCATGGAAATTAAGTACGTCCCCCCGAGTAGGGGAAAGTTCGGGTTGGGCATCTTGTCTCCGATAGTCGAGCCGAACTGCGCATCCAAGGCACACTGCACCACGTCTGCTTCGCTTTGGTCCGTCGGCAGAAGAAGTGCCTCGCTCCATGCTCCGGCCGAGTCGGCGTCCGCCACCGCGGTTGAAAATGGGCTCAAGTCTTCCAGATCAATAAAGAGAATGCACTCCCACGGCTCACATGTGCCTTTCTTGAAGAGTTTGCCAAAGAGGACATCAGACGCAAGGTCGTTTGCCATATCACCGTGCTGGGTTGCGGCAATTAGCGTCTCGGCGAAAGAGCGAAGAAACTCCTCTGGCGACTGCTTTCCAGCCTTCAATAACTCGAGCAGATGCAGGGTGGACGCAAGCAGCGGGTCCTCTGCCTTGACGGTGAGTCTGGGAGCGATTTCTTGGGCTGGATACTCCCGCAAAAGTCTCTTCAGCCGGTCCAAAGCCGGTGTTTTTCCACTCTTTTTTCCATATGCAAGCGCGAGCGAACGAATCGTATCCGGTGTGAGGGTAGTTGGAGGCGACCAGCGATGTGGTACTTCAAAAAACTGGACAAGTTAGGTTGAAGGCGGGAAATGAGTTTTGATTGTCGGGTTGAATATTGCGCAGCTTCGCAGCCTCATCGCGTGGCAGCTCTGCCACCGAAACTGGCACCCCCTGTCCGTTTAACCGAATCAGCAGAGTCGTATACTTGGCAAGCGGTTTGATGGTAGGGTGCCAGGCGGCAGCTTGAAGTCCACACTCACATACCAGACCACGAGGCATGCCCAGGCTGCGGCGGCAAGCTGCGAGCGTTGGGGCAAAGATGTGCCCGAGATGTTCGAGTACGTGCGCGCATGTTTCAAGGTCATTCGTCACGTGCGGTCGAAGCTGAGCTGCGAGGCGTGCGACCAGATCGTGCAGGCACCTGCGCCATCGCGGTCTACCGCCCTATCGATCGTGGTTTCGCCGGACCAGGGTTACTCGCGCATGTGCTCGTCGCCAAGTACGCCGACAGCTTGCCGTTGTACCGGCAGGCGGAGATCTACGCGCGCGAAGGCGTGGATCTCGATAGATCTACTCTTGCCGGTTGGGTTGGCGCCACGAGTGAGCTGCTGACGCCCTTGATCAATCGAGTACGCGACCATGTGTTGGCAGCGACTAAAGTTCATGCTGACGACACGCCCTTTCCGGTGCTCGCTCCAGGCACTGGCAAGACCAAGACTGGGCGGCTCTGGACCCATGTTCGGGACGGTCGACCATCAGGCGATCTAACTGCCCCTGCCGTGTGGTTTGTATACTCCACTGACCGATATGGTGAGCGTCCAAGGCAGCATCTACGGCACTATAAGGGCGCCTCGCAGGCTGAGGCCTATCCGGGCTTTCATCATCTCTGCGAGAGTGGTGCGATCTACGAGGTCGCGTGTAGGGCGCACGCCCGACGCAAGTTCCACGAGATCCATATCGCCCACCCTTCGCCGACTACGACCGAAGCGATCAAAGGCATTGCAAAGCTGTACGCGATTGAACGCGATATCCGCGGCAGCACTCCCGAAACGCGCCGCGCGGATCGATGTAGTTCCCGCAGCGCTTGCCTACCACACAGTTCTATGGGGCGCACCCGAGCTCGCCTACCAGATGCCCTCTTAGTGAATCGCAGGATGATGCAATTGTTCGTCCTACGTAGAGATTTGAACGTGATCACTCTCCACGTTATGAGAGGCTCCTGGATTGCAGGATATACAACGTGTCGCCATCCTTGCGGGTGCTGAGCCTAGTGTGTGTGGATTACTGATTCCATTGCTTCGAGTGCGATTCCCTTTGTCTCCGGATAGATGAAGAAGACAACTAGGAACTGAATCGCCATCATGGCGGCAAAGAAGAAAAAGGGTAGTGCGCCCCATGTGGCAGCTACAAGTGGAAACGCCGCAGATACGATTGCATTCATAGCCCAATGGCTGAAAGAACCTACGCTTTGGCCTTTGGCGCGTACACGGTTCGGAAAGATTTCGCTGATATACACCCAGATTACGGCTCCTTGAGAGAACGAGAAGAAGCCGATGAATCCTACCAGGAACCAGACTAAGGCGGCCTGGTAGCGGTGAGTCTGAAAGATGAGAGCAACACCTAAAAGACAGATCGCAGTTCCGACAGAACCAACTAAGAGAAGCGCGCGCCGTCCAACCTTATCGATGACAAACATGGCTGCTGTGACTGCGGCCAGGTTTGTGAGTCCAACGATGACGGCCTGACCGTCGCTGGAAACCTGGTCAAAGCCGGCCTTCTCGAAGATGCTGTTGAGATAGTAGAGAATTGCATTAATGCCTGATAACTGATTGAAAAGACCAATCGTGATGGCAAGAAACAAGGGCAATCGGTAACGCCATTGCAGGAGACGCTCTGCCGGTGCATCCTGCTCTGCAGCCAAAGATACAGCTATGTCAGCTAGCTCTCGTTTCGCGTCTGGCATTCCATTATCGACCAGGACATGCTCTGCCTCCCGGGTGCGTCCTCTACCAATCAACCAGCGAGGGCTTTCCGGAATATGGATAAGGCTGACGAGAAACAGCAATGCAGGCAGAGCGCTGACGCCGAACTTCCAGCGCCAGTCGGTAACCCCCAGCTTGAAGAGACCTACAGTGAAGTTGGACAAGTAAGCGAGCAGGATGCCAAGGACAACGTTGAACTGGAACATGCCGACGAGCCGGCCACGTAACCCGGGTGGTGCGATTTCGGCAATGTAGGTCGGGCTGATGACGGAGGACCCCCCGATAGCAAGCCCGCTCAATATGCGAAAGACGAGAAGCGGGTACCAGCCCCAAGCGAGCACGCAGCCCACAGCCGAGATCAAGTAGAGCGCCGCCAGAGCGCGTAACGATGCCCTGCGCCCATAGCGATCACTTAACGTGCCAGCGAACGCGGCACCTAAAATGGTTCCCCATAGAGCGCTGGAGACAGTAACGCCGAGAGTGGCAGGCGTAAGCGCGAAGACCCGCGTCAGAGCTCCTGTGGTGCCGGCGATCACGGCGGTGTCAAAGCCAAAAAGCAGGCCGCCCAGTGAAGCTATAAGTACAATCATTAAAATATGCTTGTTTATGGACGATGGTGCTTGGTGCATCGATGTACTCCTAAGCAAGAAAAAGCACGACGATGCACCGTCTCCTGGCGAGAACATACGCGGCCAGCGTGCTGCATGGCCGCATATCGAAGCGTTAGAAAATCAGCTTGGCACCAAACTGGAGAACACGCGGATCGTAGGTGGATGTAACCTGTCCAAATTTTGTGTCCGAGAACTCAGTGTCGACTCCTTGGAATTCGGTGTGGTTAAAGGTGTTGAACGACTCGGCGCGCAACTGAAGGCTTGTGCGCTCAGAACGAGTGAGTGGAAAGTTCTTGAACAGGGAGAGATTTGTATTGAACAGCCCGGGTCCGACGACCGAATCCTTATTGGCGTTTCCGAAGCCCTGGTTTAGACCTCCGTTCCACGGAGCCACGGGGGCCGTGAAGGCTGAAGTGTTAAACCATTGCGACTGTCTCTTTGGACCAGATGCGACTCCGACCCTGTTCGGACGGTTTGAGGTTCCTCCACCCAGGCCGAGAGTATCCGGTGCGTAGCTCACCTTCACAGGGCTTCCACTTTCCGCCGTGGTTACACCAGAAACCTCCCAGCCTCCAAGGACTTCTCTCTGCCATCCTTTGGCAGACTGCTTGTAGAAAGGAAGCTCGTAGATGTAATTAGCATTGAAGATGTTTCTGCGATCAAGCGATCCGGACCCGCGATCATACTGAAGGTCAAAGGGGTTTGACACGGTAGCGAGGTCTCCGCTAACGATGTCAATCTCGTGGGACCAGGTATAGGAGAGCTGCAATGTAACGCCATGCTTGGCTTCCATGCGGATGCCTGCCTGGAGAGAATTGTAGCTGGAGTTGGAGGCGACCTCCTCCTGCGTGATGCTGCTGTACCCGAGATAGGTTCGACCAAGATTCGCGTTGAATGTACCTTCTGCGACACCTTCTCGATTCGGGCTATCAAGCGGCAAGGTGTTAATGGCGCGGTTATCGTCCTGGTGCCAACCGGACGAGCCTACATATTGAACGACCCCGACGATAGATGGAGCTATCTGTTGCTGTACGCCCAGGCTGAACTGCAGAGTGGCCGGGATCTGGTAATCGTAGGCGAGAGAGGTGAGGTTTTGGGGGAAAGTGACCGTGCTCGCGGTGAGACCTGAGGTGGCACTTTGCAGAGGATTGGAGAAGTAGACGTTATTTACCTGCGGTTGCGAGGCAAAAGGCGGGTTGGTGTCGGCGTTATAGATATCGTTGCCCTGGATGCGCTCGAAGAACAAACCGACGCCCCCGCGCAGCGCTGTCTTTCCATCCCCGAACACATCCATAGCGAAGCCAACGCGAGGCTGCACGGTGCCGTAATGATTGGAGACAATGCCACGTGGAAAGCCATTTTGGCCAGCGCTTTGGATGCCGTTCAAGTAGAAAGGAATCGATGCGCCCGCAGGTTGACTAAAGCCCGGGCCTGAGGAGTCAAGACTTCCATCTGCGTTAAAGATAGGGGCGTTTGCAGAGTTATAGCTACCGGGGATGAAGTTGGAAATCTGGTTGTTCTTTTCGTACGCATGTGGGTATGCGTCATACCTGAGGCCCAGGTTCAGGGTGAGACGCGGCGTGGCCTTCCAGTTGTCATTGGCGTAGAAGGAGTATGTATTACTCAGCCAGTGGTCAGTGGACATGTTCTGTAACTGGTTATAACTGCTGGCAGTGCCCAGGAGAAAGTTGATATATGAGTCTCCGGAGAACGCCGGTGTGGAGAACTGATAAGCACCCTGCGTTTCTGCCTGAATCTGCTGATTGTTAACAAACCTCATGTAGCTCGCGCCAAACGTAAGGTTATGCTTTGCCTTCTGCCATGAAAGGCCGTCACGAAACTGGTAATCGAGTGCGGCATCGGTCCATGGGTAAATAGCTGCGCTATAGGTCACGTTATAAGGTGCGCCGAGGGAGACATCCGGAAGCCGATTGTCCTGATTGTTGCCTGTGTAGAAGCTGCCGGCGCTCCAGCCTTCCGGCTTTGTGTAAATACCGGTTGGCGTGATTGTCAGGACGTTTCTGTTGAAGCTTGCCGAGGTCTCGTTGAGCAGATTCGGCGAAAGCAACTGTGTCAGTTTGACAACGCCACTCCAGGCCGGATTGGTGAAAGCGCTCCCAACGGTGGGAAAAGAGTCGCCGCTCCACAAGGGCGTTGCGAAGCTTTGATCAGCGGCATCATGCAGGTAGTGCCCCATCAACTGGAGCTTGGAACTGATAGTGTGGTCGACACGAACCAGGTCTTCCCGCACATAGGTGGGCTGCTTTACAGACGTAACAAATGTGTTTGACCCGTCGGAATTGTTGGGTTTCGGGATCGCCCCGGTGCCCATGAAGAGCACGGCGTCGGCGTCGATCAGATTGGCCGGGATGATGCTATTCGGGAAGGGCTGCCCAGGTGTCAAGCCATCCGCCGCATACAAGGCGAGCTTGGCAGGATCCTGGGTCTGCGGCACGACTGGAGCAGTGCCGCCCGCAGGAGGCGTGTACAGGAGGGACTCTCCGGCTGTGGGGAAATCGGATGCTGGCACGGTTGTTGTCACCGACGGATTGCTGCCCTGGATGTACCGACGCCCTTCTTCACTCCAGAAAAAGAAGGTCTTTTTCCTGTTGTCATTATAGAGATGCGGAATGAAGATAGGCCCCCCAAAGTCGCCGCCGAAGATGTTCAGGCGAAGCTCGGGGATCGGTTGATTATTTTGCTTTGAGAAGTAGGTATTGGCATCGAAGATATCGTTGCGGTCGAACTCCCAAAGGCCTCCATGGAGATCCTGCGTGCCAGACTTCATCACCATGGTGATGGTGCCGCCCGAGGAGATGCCGTAGTCTGGGCTGTAGTTGCTATCCAGGACCCGGAACTCGGCGAGTGCGTCGATCGTAGGCATGACGATCAGTTTGCCGCCACTCCCTCGTTCCGAGACTTCGGCTCCGTCAATGAGCCACTCATTATGATCGGGACGCATGCCGTTAAAGCTAAGCGCAAAGGAGCTGCCCTGTGCGTCTACGCCGTTGAACGACGGCATGCTTGCCGAAACTCCCAGACCAAGGGTGGTTAAGGCGAGGACGTTTCGCCCGTTCGTGGCAAGTTGTGTCACCTGGTCGCCAGTGATAAGGTCACTCACCTCGCTGGTTTCGGTCTGCAAGTGAAGGGCGTCGGCCGCCACGGTAACCGTCTGGCTTTCGCTACCTACCGTGAGCGTCGCGTCTTCCCTTACGGTAGCTGCTACGTTCAAAACGATATCGGTCTTGGTGTACTTCTCAAAGCCAGGTTCGGTGACTACGAGTGTGTAGTTTCCAATATGCAGATCCTGGAAGGTGTAGATACCCGTGCTGTTCGTGGTTCGAGTTGCTACTTCGCCAGTCGCCGTATTGAGCAGAGTTATCACGGCATCCCGAACGACCGCCCCTCGCGCGTCAGTGATGGTGCCCGTTACGAGAGCGTTTTCCTGACTCATCGCGACGAAGTTCCATGATCCGAGGAGGAGTAAACAAGCAGCCAGTACGTACCTAAAGGATTTCATGATCAACCTCTCCCATTGCCTGTACCAGTGGTGTAGTCGCAGTCAGCGCAGATAGCGTTATCCACAAATATGGAGGGATTGTTGCGGGGTCTTGAGACGTTGTCAAGCAAAAACTGAGCAGGCGATCAAGTCTACTGTTTGCATTGTTGCGGGAGGGGCAATCGCGAGGGATCTCCTCCGGGAGGTATGGTCTGATACGCGATTTCCATCCGCGACAAGGGATTCGCCAGATTGAAAGCGGATAAGGATATCTAGGATGAAGCAGGATGAGCGCCAGCGCTCGAGGGCCGCGGCGGGCAACTGCTGATCCGCCAATGCAAGCTCTTTCAGCCAGCCCGCAAGAAAGGGACTTCTGGAAGTATCCGTTTGGGTCAGAGTTCGCTACGCTTTCCTCTGCTATTCTCCTCCCTAGAGATATGCCTACTCTCGCAGATATAGCTAAGCTCGCCGGCGTCGGCGTCATGTCAGTGTCGCGTGTTGTGAACGGCTCCCGCCGTGTTACGCCGGAGATTGAGCGCAAGGTCCGGGCGGTGATCGAGCGAGTCGGGTACGAGCCTGACGAGGCAGCACGCATTCTCAAGGGGTATCGTTCTCGAGTTCTGGGCGTGATTGTTCCGAGCCTCGCAGACCCATTCTTCGCAACTTGCGCAAACGTAATCCAGGAGACGGCCTGGGAAGCAGGGTTCATGACTCTGATGGCTGCGTCCGCAAACAAGGAAGGCGTCGAACGTAGAGAAACAGAGGTGATGGTGCAGCGTCGGGTGGCCGGGCTGCTGATCATCCCCAGCGGGGTTCAAAACGATCACTTCCTGGCGGCGCAGAAAGCCGGGACGGTGGTTGTTTCCATCGATCGGCCGCTTCACAACGTTGGGGCGGACTCGCTCGTGGTCGATAATCGCCAAGCCGCCTACGGAGCAGTCCAGCACCTAATCGGACATGGCCACAAGAACGTAGTATGTGTTGCCGACGACAGGAAGATCTTCACCAAGGCGGAACGTGTCAGCGGCTACCTGGATGCGATGCAGGAAGCGGAGTTGCCAACGCGGGTCTGCTTTGTCGGCCCATCGGTTGGAACCGTTTCAAATCAGCTCTCCTTTGTGTTGGAATCCAACCCGTCACCCACGGCGATCTTTGCAGCGAGCAATCTTGTCGCGACAGATGTACTCAGGGAGTTGCAAAACCGCTCGATTGCAATACCAGATGAAATAGCTCTTATTGGCTTCGACGATTTTGACGCAGCGACCCTAGTCACGCCGCGCATCACCGTAGTTCGTCAGCCCACGGTTGAGATCGGAAAGAGGGGGGCTCTGCTACTGCTTGACCGCCTAAGCGGTGCCCTTGTTGCGAAACCTACACAGACTACGCTTGCCACGGAACTGGTAATTCGGGGGTCTTGCGGCTGCAGAAAAGGCTTGAAGAGCGTCTCGCGAAGGGCTAAGTCACAAGCAGCCAGGTAGCAGCCTTAAATGCAACTCATAGCTCGCGTACCTTGATCTACAGCAGAAGAAATCAGCCGTACGGGATTGTCGCTGTGCACGCTTAGTCGAACACGTATGTGATTGCTGCTACTCCTTTGTTGTTTGAGTGAGTATCTGCTCATAGACGGTGCGGGCATGGTCGTTGGCTTCTTTTGCGACGGCAAGTTCTGCCGGCCGGATGCGTTGATTTTCTGCGACCAGTGAGGAGCAAGAACCTGCTGGATTTGCTTGACAGCAGGCGCAGAAACCGGGGAGATGACCGCATGATCTAAGACGGATTTCTCGGCGGCAGAGAGGGGCGTGCCGATAGCATCAAGCGCGCTGATGACGCGCCTTACCGCGGCAGCGAAAGGTTGCAGCGGCAGGCTTGCATCCTCGGCCGAAAGCAGCGTCGGTCGCTGAAGTGGCAAAAACCTGCCGGCAGAGCAAAACACCATAAGGTGGTGCAACGCTCTGCGGCTCATTGGCTTGGAGATCACCTGCTTTCACGATTCATGTTAGATCTCGAGAAGGGAGACCTCAGTCACCTCGGTCCTACCCCCTGCCGCCGCTTTGATACGCAGTGTCTTCATCTCCCAGGGCAGCAGCGCAACTGCATAGTCAAGACCAAGTACCTTGCTTGTGACCGTTGCCTTGCAGTGTTTTCCGCTACGCTCCTGCATCCGAACGATCGTGCATTCCGGTTCACGCTCGGCGCGCTTGACTGCAAGCACCCAGACACTGCTTGGTTGTATCTCCAGAAAGGACTGCTCCCATCCTTCATGGCCCCCGTGGGCTGAATCCATCACGTACTCTGCGGGAGTCTGAAATTCTTCAGCGAGGCGATCGAGCGCTAGATCAGCAAAAGACCCCTTGCCGCCGGCCAACCAGAATCTTCGCTCCTGTCGACCCTGATCCTGCCAGGCATTGTTATCGTTGTGGGGCACCTGGTTCGGATTATGCCGCGCAAACGGAGCAGAGCGGATCAGTACTGTTCGAAAAAGCCCTTGTAAACAGTCATAACTGTAAGTGGAGTTATTGAGCAAGGCGACCGTGTAATCATTGCTGCCGATGCTGCCTTGTACCGCCGCCCAATCCTGATATGGCTCTTCGGTTCCATTGGTCTGGCGTTCCAGGATGTCCCCTGGAACCTTGGCGTGGATAGTTGGCCTCGCCAGTGACGTCGGAAGCTCCAGCTTCAGCATCTGCTCCCGTTCGCGCCAGTCAATGACAAAGCGCAACTCTACGCCTTCAATACCGGCGAACTGCGCTACATCAACCACTATCTCGGAGTTCATCCAGCGTGCGCGCTGACGTGTGACCCTCGTGACTGGACCATCCTCGACAAGAGTGGACGAGAGCAGCATGGGTCTGCCGATCTCCTGCCGAAATTCGCGGACGTCATGCGCCCAGGTATCGGCGGTATCGCCGATCGCCACTAGCCCGAGTGAGCCGGCGAGTAGTTCTGTACCATCGTCTGCTTTGAGTGAGGAGATCCCGAAGCTGGTCTCAGAGATGGTAACGCGGTTTGAGTAGGTCAGGCTCGGCGGAGGCACGTCATGTCCCAGCTCGAGTACCTTGTATCCGCACGGGGGAAGCTCCACCCATGCCGAAAGCCGCGGCATGGAATTCGTTGTCATACTATCCGGCGGGCGCCACTGAACAGGTATCCGGGTGCCATCCTTGGTCGTAAGGCACGTGATCGGTGCGTCACCGGAAGGGTTCTTTTCAGTATGGTATTCAACGAGCGCTTTACGTGGCCAAGGTAGCGGGTTGAAGAGAAAGACTGCGCTCTCTTGTACACCGCTTGTGTCAACTCGTTTAGCCATGACCTCAAGTGCTTCCACCTTGTTGGTCTGTGCTGTCTCGCATGCTGAGCCGATACTGTCGCGCACATCCTGGTAGTCGCTGTAGAGGGAGGTACCGGCCATCATGTCGTGAAATTGACAAAAAAGAACCTTCCACCAGGCAGATGCGTACTCCGTGGCAGGGTACGTATGATTGGCGGTGAGGCTCGCCACGAGGGAGATGGATTCGGCTTCTCCGAGCCAGCGTTCGGCTCTTCTGTTTTGATACTTTCCTTCTCCGTAGGCAGAGTAACAACCGCGCGAGTGATGCTGCAGTTCTCCCCGGATGACAGGCAGGGACGAGAAAGCGCTGGACTGCCGCACTGCCGTGAGGAAGCCTTGCACGGTGCTCCAACGCAGCTCCGGCAGAGCAGGATCATCCTGCATTGCCCTTACCTGGCGGATCTGCTCGATAGTCACCGCTCCGCCGTGGTCACCGACCCCAAGAAAGAAAGCTGCGTGATCCATACCCGGCGCGAAATCTTTCATCACAGCGGATGGAATCGCTTTTGCGCTGGCCGAGTACTCCTTGTAGATACGCAGCGTCAGGACCCGAGAGCCATCGGGACCTTCCCACCAGAACAGGAGCGGAAGGTCCATCTCATGCTCTTGCGGACGCATGAAAACGTAGGAGTCATAACCAGCGCGACGAAGAAGCGTCGGCAGTCCAGCAGCGTGCCCAAAGGAGTCAGGATTAAAGCCAATGGTGACGGCAACGCCGAGCTCCTGCTGACAATACTGCTTACCGTAAAGCGATTGCCGCACGAAGCTCTCAGTCGAAGGGATATTGCAGTCAGGCTCAACAGGCCAGCCACCCACCACCTCCCAGCGCCCTTCGCGAATGCGCGCTTTCACTTCCGAAAACATCTGCGGATCTGCACGCGCCACCCAGCGATAGTGAGCCGATGAGGAGTGGCTATAGCAGAATCCTGGTGTCTCGTTCATCCGGTTCAGGGCGCTGCGCATTGTGGTCAGCACCGTGTCAGCGCCATCTCGCCACGGCCAAAGCCACGCTGCATCGATGTGCGAGTGCCCGATAATGTGCAACACCTTGCCAGTTGTGCGACTGCTCAGTGAGGGTGCCTGCCCGAAGAGTGCTACGGCAGTGCTTGCGCCTGCTGCGGCTGAAGCTTGAACAAGAAACTTTCTTCGCGATAGCGGGTGTTGGCGTTCGCTCATGACACTACTCTTTTCTACAGGCAGCAAGTAAGGTGGCAGGTCCAAGATGCAAGGTGCGCCACGCCTGCCTGACTCGCCGTCGTTTACGCTCGCAAGAGCCTGTTAATGAACACCAACATGTCGCTCGATGATATCCATGAACGCATGCATAAGGAAGTTATGCGCTTCCTGAATGCGTGCGGTCGCGTGATACGGTGCGATTAGCGCGCAATCAGAGAGAGCGGCCGATGCGCCACCATCGCGGCCAAGAAAGGTGATGGACCTGAGACCAAGAGCGCGAGCAGTTTCGATTGCCCTGAGAACATTGGGAGAATGTCCAGTGGTGCTGAACGCTGTAAGCAGATCGCTGGGCCTGCCGAAGGCTTGGATTTGTCGCGCTAATACCTCCTAGTAAGAGAAGTCATTGCCGATGCATGTAGCACCGCAGTGTCTGCTGTAAGAGCCGCGGCGGGGAGCGGACGCCGATTACTAAGATAGCGACCCATGAGTTCGCTCACCAGATGCTGTGCCTCACAAGCACTTCCGCCATTGCCAAGCACAAGTAACTTGTTCCCCGACTCAAAGCCTTGAAGGCACCACTGTGCTGCGGTCTGCACAGCACTCTCCAAGGTAGAGAGCAAGCGGACCACGCTCTCCGCCTCTTGCAGAGCAACTGATAGGAGCTCTTCTCAGCTGAAAAAATGCCTCAGGCGCCAAGTTGCTTTTCATGATTTTCTCCATTCATGCCGACGCAAAGAGCGGCAACGTCTCCAGTCTGTTCCCCTAGCGCGGCAGGTAAGATCTGGCACGCCCGCGCTGAGGGTGCAAGCGCCTCCCTTTCGATGACCCTCCGGGCTGGGTTGAGAAGCGCGTCGCCCAGTCGTAAGGCCAGTCCTCCTACAAGGATGCACTCGGGATTCAACAAGTCGATGAGGATTGCCATGGCCTCTCCTAAGCGTTCCCCAGTCGTATGGATGATCTGCTTCGCAAGGGGGTCGCCGCTTTCGGCAGCCTCGGCTACATCACGTGCCGTCAGAGCATGCAGATTCTCGCGGTGCTTCGCGAGTGCAGTATGCCGCCCCTCTGCACTAGCGTCAGCGATAGACATTCTGGCTAGATTGGCAAGGCCTCCTCCGCTCGCCCATCCCTCCACGCTGCCAGCCTTGCCATGCCCCTGCGGGCCCTGCGGGGTAAGCCGTACATGCCCTATTTCGCCTGCTGCCTCGGTGGCGCCGCGGTAAAGGTGCCCATTTAGGATCAGCCCCGCACCGATGCCGGTACCCATCGTGAGGAATACGAGGTTGCGCATTCCTTGTCCAGCGCCAAATGAGTGTTCAGCCAAGGCTCCAGCATTGGCGTCATTTTCTAGGTAGCAGTTGACTGCAAACTCTCTGGAGAGGGTGGCAGTAATTGGGACGTCTCTCCAAGTCGGCAGATTTGGGGGTTGCTGGATGATGCCGTGATGCGCATCAAGCGGGCCGCCGCAGCTAACGCCAATCGCTGTCAATCGCGCCCCTGCCACCTCGCCCAACGCAAGGAGTATGCGCAGGCCTTTGATTATCTCGCTAATAGCGGGTCCGGGTCCCCGTTCGGGATCGGTGCTGAAAACATGGCGAACGATGACCGAAGGTAGCCGGGTGGAAAGCACGATTGAGGTCTTGGTGCCCCCAATATCTATCCCCGCTAAAAGACTCTGAGTCACCCCGCTGCCAGCTCCATCGCGTTGATCGCCCACCCCGTATGCTTTAGCGGGCTGGATATCGTTAGCCAAATGTAGAGAGGGAGTAGACGGGCTGTCAAGTGAATAGACAGTCATCCTCGATAGAGGTAGTCCCGGAGAGCGAGCGATCAGTGAAGCAGTCACGGTGCTTCATCTGCTATGATCATTTGCAATTCCCCGAGGGGAAGGATATCCCTGCTCGCTCGCTTATGCACATTTGCGCAACAGTGCGTTTCATTCAATCGCAGAAGAGCCTCCCATCCAGAGTGAGAAAAGTCGCTCGTGCTCGAGCTTGCTTGCGTCCAAGAGGAAGCACCTACGCCTACAAGATTTAGCGACGAGACGAAAACATCCTATGTTCCGCGCTGAAGTTGTCCTGCTAAGTCTCGTGCTTGCGGCCCTGCCGAAGACATCTGCTTTGTGCGGCGTTGTAGCTCCAGCGCAGGCGTCGAGCGCCTCAAGTGCTCAGGCCATCCAGTGGATGGAGCAAGGTGCATATCAACAAGCGAAGGAAGCTTGGCTTGCACTCAGCAGACGCGACCCTGACAATCCGGTAATTCACGCGCAGCTTGGACTTACACTCTCTCACCTGGGCGAGTATAAAGAGGCGTCAACGGAGTATCGATTGGCGCTGCGGCGCCAGCCGCATGAGCCTGACGTACAGTTCAATCTCGGCCTGGCAGAATTCAAACAAGGACACTTCGCGGCCGCTGTTACAGCGTTCCGTGATTCCGCTGCCGGAAAGCCGCCCAGTCAGCAAGCGGAGACTCTGTTGGGCATGAGCTATTACGGGCAGGGTCTTTACGCTCAAGCCATTCCTCATCTCACATTTGCAAGCAAGCAGGATGCAAACAATCAAAGATTGCACTATGTGCTTGCAGAGAGCTGCGTCAGAGCTAACCAGACTGGCTGTGCATTAAGCGAGTCCCAGCGTGTGCTTGAGCTTGATCCCGAATCGCCTGAGGCGCACATGCTTCTTGGCGAAGCGAGGGACGGGATTGGCCAGTTTAAAGAAGGTATTGCGGAATTCGCGGCTGCGGAACAGCGCGACGCCAACACGCCGAATGTGCATTTTGCGATCGGCTATCTTTACTGGAAATTGCACGACTACGACCAGGCTTTGCCAGAGTTTGAAGAGGATACGAAGCGGTCCCCTGAGAGCGCCTTATCATATGCATACCTGGGAGATATCGCCTACCGTAACAACCAGGATGACGTGGCTGCTCCTTTACTCGAAAAGGCGATTGCAGTCCGATCCAGCATTCGGCTGGCCCATTTTGATCTTGGCTGCGTGTTGGCGCGCCAGGGAGAGAACGAGCGCGCGATTCTTGAGTTCAAGGAGGCCAAAAAACTCGACCCCTCCCAGGCAGATGCACACTACCGACTGGGCCGTCTCTACATGGCAGCTGGGCAAAAAGAGGAGGCGCGGAAGGAGTTTGCAGCTACTAAAATACTCCATGAAAAGTCAGACGAAACGTTCATTCAGAAAGTATCTGGTGCTGCACAGCCTACGCAGCCCTAGCCAGAGACTCAATCTCTGGCACGATATTGCTCGTCGTAAAGTCACCACGCCGTACCTGCGATGGCTTGCACGAGTAGGCCTTGAAAGATATTGCGGGTTCTACTATGCGATCCTTGCGCTTCGAAGCAAGGACGATCAGAATCTTGGAATCAATCGTACGGCATGGCTTGAAAGGTCGCGCCCC
>CAZZYO010000017.1:0-5529 GCA_964658255.1 Candidatus Babeliales bacterium | reverse complement strand
GGGGGGCGCGACGGATTTACCTTTATCCCATTTAGAACGAAACGCGCAAGGCCAACTGCACGGTTCGTGGCAGGTTCAACTGGTGAGTAACAGATCCGAAGTTACCCCCGCCTACGGTCAGGTTCGGCTCGGCAAATTGCGCATGGTTGAAAATGTCGAAGATCTGACCTGTAAACTGCATCTTCACACGCTCGATGATGTCGAAGTTTTTGGTGGCTGCGACGTCGAAGTTGACGCCACCCTCACTCTTCATCTGCGAGTCAACACGGGGCTCGTTGCCAAACGAGAAGTTGCCCGGCTGCACAAAGCACGCCTGATTGAACCAGGCATTCACACGAGGCGTGCTGTGCGGGGACCCGGGCGCGTTCTTGTTGCATCCGGCAATATAAGCCGGACGAATAATGCCCGGTCCGAGTCCGAACGGAGATGTACCGGCGCCGAACTGGCTAAGAGCGTTTTGTTGTGCGGTGAGCGCCAAAGGTAGCCCGCTCTTCAGCACGGTAATGCCGTTTGCACGCCAGCCGCCCAGCACCGCGTTTGCAAAGCCGTTGATGTGGGCGCCAAACCTTTGATCATGTCCGTAGGGAAGGTCCGCGCCATAGTTAATGACAAGGTTGTTGGCCAGATCCTGCTCGCTCAGCGACCATTCGGCTGGAAGATTGTAGTTGTCCTGCACTACGGCCGAACCGCCCTGCCCATCCTGGAAGGCGCTCGTGTTGTCCACGTTGCTCAGCAGCTTGCTCCATGTGTAGGCAACCTGCAACACGCCGCCATGGCTAAAGCGGCTGGTGGCCTGAACCTGCAACGCGTTGTAGCTGGAGGCCCCGAACCGCGGCACCTGCTGCAGGATGCCTTGCGGATACTGTGGGTGCGGCAACAAAAGGTAGCCTTTCGCAACCGTTGCGCCGCCCAGCGGCGAGGTCGAGGGAAACTGGCCGGCGAAGGGATTGGCTACCTGGGTGAGAAGGTCGCTGCCGAGCGAATCGTACTGATCGGGAAGCTGGTTGAGGTTCAGCCCAGAGGCTGTGTATGCGGAGGCGCCGACAAGATGTGTACCCTTGGCTCCTGCATACGCGATACTTACAGAGGTCCTATTGTCAAGCGCGTGTTCAACGGCGAAATTGTATTGCTGAGCGCTCCCGTATTTCTGGTTCGGTATGCGAGCCCAGAGACCAAAACCAAGCTGTGCGTCAGCAGCGGCCTGCGTGTGGCCAAGCGGCTGGTTGACTCCGTTGGGCAGCGGGTTATCGACCGTAGCGACGAGGGCCGAACCGGGTGTGTTGTTGATGTTGGTATTGGCTCGTGCAACCTGGCTCAACTGCGGACCGTCCTGCGTTACCTCCGATGGGAGGTAGGAGAGCCCATAACCAAGTCGCACAACTGTCTTCTCGTCAATGCGATAGGCGATACCGATGCGCGGGGAAAATAGCTTGTAGTGCAGCGCTTCTTCGCGACGGGAGGTGTAAGCCGGGCTGTTGACCAAAGCCAGCGTGCTGGTGAGCGGTACAGACGCACCCGTCACAGGATTTGTAATTGCGCTGATATTCCCTACGCTTGCCGTGGCGTTGGGAAGAATCACCGTGTTCAGATCGTGCTCTTCCGAGTACGCGCCCGGTTGCTCCCAGCGAAGGCCCAGGGTCAGGGTCAGCTTCTGGGTCGCCTGAAACGTGTCGAGAAAGAAGAACGCGTAGTTATGGAGGAACGCATGCTGGGTCGCGATGTTGGCCGCGGTGGTGCTTGACGGCGCATTCAGCAGAAACGATGCAAGCGCATTGCCCGTAGTGGAGTCGCTGGGGGAAGAGGCCGAATATATGGATTGTGCGCTAAGACCTGCCCCGGTCCCATTGCCGTAGCTCGTCCAGAGGTTCTGGCGCCAGTTGCCGCCAAACCGTAAAGAGTGTTTGCCAACGACCTTGTTCACCGCTCCATTCAAACCCCAAACCGTATTCTCCCAATACAGTTGCGAGGTGTTTGCGCCAATGCCATAGCCGGCAATGGAAAGACTGGGAAGATTGGCGACGCCGCCGAAGCTCTCGGCCTCGACTTTCGCGTAATTCTGGTTGATTGTCGATAGATCGAAGCCACGCGAGAGGATGCTCTGAAAGTTGTAGTTCTCGAGGTAAGAGGCGAGAAAGTCTGCGGTGGTCGTCGCATTAAAGATGTGAGTATCGCCGATGGCGCCTTGCTGCGTGTAGTTGCCGGTTGGTCCGGAGCCGGTCATCGTGCCGAACGGATCGCTCACGCCGTTGTGGGGGTTCCAGTATGTATATCGTGCAAACATCCGATCCGCCTTGGTCAGCGCATAATCTACGCGGGCGTTGTACTGGTTCTGGAAACCCTCAATGGGCGCGCTCGCAGACACGTTGCCCGTAGTTTGGTTTACACGCGCCTCGTTCGGAGTTTCGAGCTGCAGGATCTTTACCGCCGCAGGATTCAGCTGTGCTGTCGGAATGACGTTGCCCGTGTAAGGAGCCCGGGTGATCGGGTCGTAGATGCCCTGCACTCCAGGTGCAAAGTCAGCCGAGAAGTCCCCTCCCAACTCGGCCGAGGTCGGCACGCGGACCGTTTCAGGTGAAGTCGAGGTCAGCGTCTCGCGCTCGAACGAGAAGAAGAAGAAAAGCTTGTCTTTTACAATGGCGCCGCCAAGGTTACCGCCAAACTGGTTCTGGTGCAGCGGACTCTTACCGAGGCCGGCATGATTGCTGAACCAATCGTTCGCGTTCAACACGGTGTTGCGGAAATACTCATATGCCGCTCCGTGGAACGTGTTGGTCCCGGACTTGCTTGAAATCTGAATCACACCGCCGCCAAAGCCCCCGAACTCGGGGCTGATGTTGTTTGTCGATACCCGAAACTCCTGCACTGCATCCTGTGTCGGCACAAGCGAGTTGACATTGTTTTCCGGCACGTTCTGCGCCATGCCATCGTAGTAAAACAAGCTCTGCCCGCTGAAGCCGCCGCCGATTTGGTAGTTGCCGTATGCAATTGCCTGCGTCTGACCGCCCGCCTGAAAGTTGCCGCTGCCCCCGTTTGCGACCGTGCTGCCCTGGGTGCCGCCGCCGGGCGTAACACCCGGGATAAAGTCGAGAAGGTTCATCACGTTGCGGCCGTTCAGCGGCGCCTCTTCCACCTGCCGCCCTTCCACTACGCCGCCCAGCGAGGCATTGTCCGTCTGCAATGCCTCCGTCGCAGCGTTCACATTCACTGTCTCCGTGACGGCGCCAGCCTGCAGCGCTTCGTCGACGCGGGTCGTCCCGCCAACCGTCACGTCCACATGCTCGCTTGATGCCACCTTGAAGCCCGTTGATGTAACAGTCACGGTGTAGGACCCGGGATTCAGGTTCTGGAAGGAGAAGCTTCCTGTCTGGTTGGTTGCCGCAGTCACGGTCTGGTTTGTTCCGTCATTCCTAAGCACGACCTGCGCATCCGGAACGGTTGCACCTGTGGTATCTGTCACAGTGCCAACAACCGACCCGAAGTTCGTCTGGCCCTGTGCCTGTTGCATGCTCAAAGCGGTAGCCATTCCTGTCCCAATGAGAAGCGCTTGGCCTAAGACAATCCTTCGTTTCTGGTTTGACATACGCTTGTTCCTCCTGAAGATCTTAAATGCTTTGTGTCTGTAATTTCTTCGACCGCGAGCAAGCATGAAACTGTAATTCCGAATAGCGCGGAAAGTCGACAGGTGGTGGTTAAATCACGCCTGGTCCCGGCAATGACCGCCGTGTCAAAGCCAAAGAGGAGACCTCCCAGGAAGGCAACCGCTGGAATCGAGAACAGATGCTGGTTCAGAGAGTCGTGGACCTCCATCGGCTGAGTGATTGATCTTGTCCTATTTTGGACAACATTGTCTATACGGGCCTGACTAAGCGTGTCGCTGATCACGTTACCAAGAAATAATAGAAGAACGTACGCCAGCTGCGGCTGCATAGTCACAGGCTGGCTCACGATATCCACGCTGCTTGAACCCTGTAGACTTGTACTCGATACGCATGCTAACTCGTCTATTACTGAGGTACAGGCGTATCCTCTCGGAGGGGTATTTGGCGAGTGTGCCATTTGGTGGCACGCTCATAACTCTGCGCCAGCGCGAGAAGCCTACCCTCTGAGAAGTGGGGGCCGGCGATTTCGAGGCCAATCGGTAACCCGTCTTTGCTGAAGCCGCAGGGTATGGAAATCGCAGGTATGCCGTAAACGTTCATCAGCACAGAGTCCTCAATGCCATAGCCAGGCCGCGGCGTATCAGGGTGTGGCCCCGCGAAAGTGCTGTTCTTCTCAGGCATGGTATGCATGGTAGGAAACGTGATGAAATCGACGTGTTCGAATGAATCGTCGATGATGCGGCGCAAACGCTCCATATCCCACATTGCACGGATATAAGGTGCGGCTTTCATGTTAGCCAACGCGCTAAGTAGCTCGCGCGTGGATGGCTCATATTTTCCTGACTCCAAAGTGAAATATTTCTCGTGCCATGCATATGTCTCTGAGAACGGACCGAGGGTCATTGCCAGGTCGGCCTGCGGCAGGGTGCACTCCTGCACTCCAGCACTGATACTACGCAGCACATCGAGCGCGGCTTCAAAACTAGCCTTGATCTCGGGATCTATGTGGTCAAAGTGCCCGATCGGCAGCCCTATCCGAAAACCGGAAACCGGCTGTTTCAGCGCCGCTACGTAATCCTCCCTGGGGTGATCGACACTCATGATATCGAACTTGTCATAGCCGGCCATGGCAGTGAGCATGATAGCTACATCTTCCACTCGACGCGCGAGTGGGCCGCAGGTGTCCAGCGAAAGAGTCAAAGGAATCGTGCCTCGAACGGAAACAAGACCGTTGGTTGGTTTCAGGCCCACGATGCCGCAGTAGGCGGCAGGATGCCGTACAGAACCTGCAGTGTCGGTGCCCGTGGCACCATAGCATAAATCGGCAGCGACGGCCGCCCCGGATCCCGTAGATGAACCGCCTGTTTGACGGTCAAGAGACCATGGATTGCGGGTGATGCCCCAGAAGCCTGCCTGTCCAGCGCCGGCAGCGAATTCATGCAAGTTTGTCTTACCGATGATGATGGCTCCGGCGTTCTTGAGGTGGGTGACAACAGGTGCATCGGTCTCCGGTATGCGATCTTCAAAGAGCGCGCTGCCGCCAGTGGTGCGTGTACGTGCTGTGTCGGTGTTGTCTTTAACAGCGATGGGGACTCCGTGGAGGGGCCCACGCGCCTTCCCGCCTTGCAGTTCTGCATCCAGTCGGCGAGCATCACTCAGTGCGTTCTCCCGCATAACAGTAATGAAGGCGTTTATCTTCGGTTCAAGGACGGAGATACGATCCAGGCAACTCTCGGTGACTTGCACGGAGGTCAGCGCTCGCGAACGGATCTTTTCTGCCACTTCTGCCAGCGTTAGTGAGGCAATCTCATCCCGAGAAGCACCCTGCGCAAACGCGCTTGTGGGGACTGCCGCGGTAGCCGCGCTTGCGGCGACCGAACGTAGAAAATCGCGACGATTAAATTGCATCTGGGTCTTCTCCGGAGTTGTT
>CAZZYO010000016.1:0-45619 GCA_964658255.1 Candidatus Babeliales bacterium | reverse complement strand
CACCGTATGCTGAGCTCGAGGTCGAAGCTGCGGCGGGACTCCCAATCCTCCTGCTTGATCGGGAAGGAGAAGAGCACCAGCCCGTGCTCTGCCTCACCCGGCTGGAGCGATACCTCGCGATGCAGTGAGGGGCCAAGCACCGGGGCGTGCGCGGCAGCCAGCGCCGGGTAGGCGCGGAAGGCTCGCATCATGTCTACCGTACTGAGCGCGCGGGCGCGCTTCTGTTCGCCCGTCGGCAGGGTCAGGGTGCCAGTCTGTTCGAAGGGAAAGATGGGGATCCTGGAGGTGTTTTTCACTGTTGCATTTACCAGCACCAGCACCTGGTCTTCGACATCCACGCCGCCGCCGCGGCCCTCCTGCATAGTGCCACCCTGGCGCAGCTCAGTGTGGATAGGGACAGCAGCCAGCTGCGTGATCACGCCTGCAGCAACCGGCGGCTTCTGATTCAGGAAGATGTAGGTCCACACGCCGGCAAAGCCCAGGCAGATGGCTGCGATCAGGATCAGGATGCGCCTTCCGGAGCTCTCCTCGTTCGCAAGCGCAGGGGCGCCGACCGGGCGCCGGCGTTCGACGGGGTCCTGCGCCACGGTCCCTGGTTCTATCTCAGGTTCGCTCATCCGGCTCCTCTTCCTTCCGCGCCTTGCTTGCAGCTGATACACACATCGCGACAGATTCTTTCTGCCGGTAGCCGCACGCTGCCGCACTCACGGCCTGGCACGCAGTCCGTCTAGGAACGCGTCTGCTTCCAGCGTGTTGAGCACGTCGGCCGCGGTAAGCCAGGCGCGGCGCAGTTGGCGGATGCCATAGCGCATCTTGTCAAACTCGCTCGTGTGATGGGCGTCGGTGTTGACGGCGATACGGCAGCCAAGCTCGCGCGCCAGGCGCAGGTTCGTATCGCACAGGTCAAGTCGGCTGGGACTGGCATTGTGCTCGACGGCGACGCCAACCTCGGCCGCACGGCGCAGCACTGCGGTCATGTCATAGGCAGCGGCTTCGCGACGCAGCAGCATGCGTCCGGTCGGATGCCCCAGGATGCGCACGTAGGGGTTCTCAAGCGCCTGCAGCATGCGGTCTGTCTGCTGCTCCGACGGCAGCGCGAAGTGCGAGTGCAGGCTGGCAATCACGACGTCCATCTGTGCCAGTACTTCGTTGGAGAGGTCGATCTCGCCGTCGATCAGGATGTCGGCTTCAATACCGGCAAAGATGCGGATTGGCTTGCCCTCCTCGGCCATGTCGCGGTCGACCTGGCGGATGCGCGCGATGTGTTCGAGCGCCCGTGCGTCATCAAGGCCGTTGACCATGGCAAGCGCTTTTGAGTGGTCCGTGATGGCCAGGTACCCGTAGCCGCGAGCGAATGCTGCATCCGCCATCTCGCGGATGGTGTTGGCGCCATCGGTCGCGACCGTGTGCGCGTGCACGTCGCCACGGATATCCTGCTGAGTGATCAGGTGCGGCAGGCGCGACCCTCCTGCCTCGTCAAGTTGAGCAGCATCGAGCTCGCCATTGTTCTCGCGTAGCTCTGGCGGGATGAACGCGAGGCCAAGCGCGTTGTAGATTTCGTCCTCCGTCGCGCCAGCCACAAAGCTGCCATCCTCGACCCGGGCGAGCGCGTACTCGCTAAGCGTATAGCCCTTGCGCAGCGCTCGTTGGCGCAGCGTGACGTTGTGCATCTTGGAGCCGGTGAAGTACTGCTGCGCTGCGCCCCAGGACCCTTCCGGCAGCAGGCGCACATCTACCTGCAGGCCGGACCGCATACGAAAGCTGACCTTGTTCGCGCCCTTGGCCAGCAGCGTTCCAAGGCGCGGGTAGGCGGCTACGTACTCGACAGCCGCGGCAACCGCGTCCGTGGCGCAGGCGGAGCCGGTGACCAGCATGTCCAGGTCGCCTGAGGTCTCACGGCCTCGGCGCAAAGAGCCCGCGGGCTCGATGCGGTCGAGCCCCGGGAAGCCGCGCAGGTACTCGGTAAGCTGGGCGGCAGCCTCTTCGACTGCGTCCATCTTGTAGCGGCCGCTGTTCTTCTTGTAGTCCTCGATGCCGGCGCGGAGCTTGTCGATCTGCTTCTGCCCGAACCGGGGCAGGTTGGCGACCCGTCCGTCAGCGAGCGCAGCCTCCAGGTCCTCGATCGAGCCCACCTGTAGAGCGTCCCACATCAGCGCGACTGACTTCGGCCCCATCCCCGGCAGCTTCAACAGCTGCAGCATGGAGGGCTTGTAGCGCAGCATCAACTCTTCCCGCAGCGGGAAGGTGCCGGCCTTCTCAATCTCCTGGATGTTGGCGGCCATGGCCTTGCCGATGCCCGGGATGGCGAGCAACTGCTTCAGCTCGCCCGGTCCGCACAGGGTGGAAAGCTGGGTGGTCGAGGCCTCGACCGCCTCGGCGGCGCGGCGATAGGAGCGGATACGGAAGGGGTCGCCCGCGCTGATCTCCAGCAGATCGGCGGTCTCGTCCAGCATGACGGCGATGGCGTGGTTGTCCATGGATTGGGCAAGTAGAAGCAGCCGCTTTTGCAGCTGCGATCAATTACTCCTCTCCATTGAAGCAGAGTCTGCACCCCAGCGCCTAGGAGAGTGAGGTCAGCCTTTTCACGGCTCGCTGCCAGCAACGGCAAAGCCCGGAGGCGCCTCGCTACAGCGGGCATCTTCGGGCTTCGTAAGCAGCGGCGTCGCTGCTTACCCTGGGGGAGGGATTACTAGGTAGGATGCGGCTTCAGGCGATCTCGCGATGCCGGATGACCTGGTCAGCTTGCGGACCTTTCTGGCCTTCCACCACGTCGAAGTCCACCTCGTCGCCCTCCTGCAGGCTCTTGTACCCCTCTATCTGTATCGAGCTGAAGTGCACAAAGACGTCTGGCCCATCCTCGCGCCCTATAAATCCGTAGCCCTTTGCGTTGTTAAACCACTTCACCTTGCCTTTGAATTGAGCCACGTGCTGACCTCGCCTGGAAGCAGATGGCAGTAGGGCGAGCCCCATCCTGCCTTACCTTTCTGACGCAGGCAGCCCATGTTTCGTTTTCAGTGACCGGTGAAGTGGTTGGCTGCATGTTTGGCTACTTTTTCTTTTTGCGGTTGGCCTGCAGGCGCTTGTAGAGCGAGATCCCGACCAGTGTTTTCCCATCAAGCACCTTGCCCTGGTCGATCAGTGCCTCGACCTGTGAGAGCGGCACCGCGAAGACCTCCAGCGTCTCGTCAGCTTCCGGCTGCGCTGTGCCCGGGGTCAGGTCCTCGGCCAGGTACACCTGCATCCACTCGCCCAGGAAGCCGGGGCTGGCGAAGTAGCGCACCAGCTCGGTCCACCGCCCGGCCGCGTAGCCGGTCTCCTCCATCAGCTCGCGCTTCGCGCCAGCCAGCCGCTCCTCGCCGCTCTCGATCTTGCCGGCCGGCAGCTCCCACAGGTACTGACCGGCTGCGTGACGGTACTGCCGCTCGAGGACGACCAGCGGGTCCTTCTTGTCCTTGCGTGCGTCCACGGCCAGGATGACGACCGAGCCGTTATGCCGGATCACATCCCGGTGAGTCACGTGGCCATTTGGTTCGCGGACCTGGTCCTTGACCACCTTGAACAGCGGCCCTTCATAGGCGACCTCTGACGAGAGCACCTCGGCGGGCTTTTCGTTGGTCGGAGTCAGATCGCCGGCAAGCTTGTCGTGCGAGGCCTTGGCTGCCAGCTTCTTGAGTTTCTTCCCAGGCTTGGCGGCCTTTGCCTGCTTTGCCGCTGGATCCTGTTTCGTCTTGTCTTTTTTGTCTTTTCCCATCACGCACTGTTCCCTTCGTTTGCGATGAGCAAGCGCGAACGCTGCCCGGATCGTCAGTCCCTATGATGACGCCGGAGAGCGGATCGCGTCTTTCCGCCGCCATGCCCAGGCCAGGCGCATCGAGCGCTCACCCGGCCGCATCGAAGACGGGACGAGCTGTGCCGCGACCTTCAAGGGCCGCGGCTATCGTGAGAGACTTGGGTGCAGCAGAGGCGAGCATGACCGAGCAGAAGCAGGAACGGGGCGCGGACGGGACACAGGGTGCCCGGCCATGCGACGAAGCGGCCGGTGCTGAAACGCCGGGTGGTTGTTACCCGCTCTCGATTGTGCCTGGACTAAGCCGGCTCTTCCTCGACTACGCTGCTGCGCCCCAGCCGCTTGCGCCTTTTTACAGCGAGAGCCCGTGCGGGAGCCGCTGGGGCCAGGCCGCTGTGCCGCCTGCGCTGGACCTGTCGCACCGTGGGGCGCTGGCTGACCTGCTCCTGGCGCAGAACCAGGCCTGCCATGCCGGACCCGCTGCAATGGCGAACATAGACAGGCTGAGGCATGGCGCGCGGGCCATTGTCACCGGCCAGCAGGTGAGCCTCTTCGGCGGCCCCTTGTACACGCTGCACAAGGCGGCGACGGCAATCCGACTGGCGGCGCAGGCGGGGGAAGCAACCGGCGTGCCGCATGTGCCGGTCTTCTGGCTGGCCACCGAGGATCACGATTTTGCCGAAGCGGACCACGTCCAGCTAAGTGGGCGGCATGTGCTTGAGACCGTGCGGCTCAAGCATGCGCAGGCGGGAATCGGCGCGCCTGTCGGCAGTTTAAGGCTGGGCGCAGGGATAGCGGCCGCGCTTGACCAGGCTGCGGCGACGATCGGCGGCACCAGCCAGTTCGCGCTCCTCGAGCGATGTTACCGGCCGGAGGCGACCTTTGCGAGTGCGTTTGCGCAGTGGATAGCGGCGACATTTCGCGAGCACGGGCTGATCGTGCTTGATGCTTCAGGCAAGGCCTGCCACGCGCTTGGCGCTCGCGTGCTGAGCGTGGCCATTACGGATGCGGACGAGCTGGAGCAGGCACTGCTGGCCCGCACGGCGGCGCTGAACGCCCGCGGCTACCACGCGCAGGTGCTGGTCTCGCCGGGCAGCAGCCTCCTGTTCCTGCTGGAGCCGGTACACGGTGACCCGCACCAGCCGCTTGGCGAAGGCCTGCATACCCGCGTCGCCCTCAGGCGAAAGGGCGCAGGTGTCTGGACTGCGGGCCGGGCCACCTACTCCACTGCCGAGCTGCTGCGCATTCTCGAGGAAGAGCCGGAACGCCTGAGTCCCAATGCGCTGCTGCGGCCTGTCTTTGAAGACGCACTGCTGCCGACCGCGGCCTATGTCGGCGGACCGGCCGAGATCGCCTACTTCGCCCAGAGTGCCGTATTGTTCGAGCGCATCTTGGGCCGGGTGACTCCGGTTCTGCCGCGGCTTTCCGCTACCCTGGTTGAGCCGGCGACTGCGGCCCTGCTTCGCGCATCCGGCCTTGATCTGGCGGACGTGTTTGCCACCCGCCCTGATGAGCTTGCGCAGCAGCTGGGTGCACGCGCCCTTCCCGTGGAAGGCAAGCGGGCCCTGGCCTCTGCCGGCAACGCTCTGCATGCGGAGCTTGCAGCGGTTACCGGCTGGATGCGCTCGCTCGACCCCAAGCTTGGCCACTCGGCTGACGTGGCTGCCTCGAAGATGCGCTACCAGATGAACCGCCTGCGCCGGCTGGCCGCCAATCATCAGCTGGAGCAGGACGCGAACATCGCCCGCAAGGCAGCCGCGCTGCACTATGCGCTCTATCCTGGGCAGCATCTGCAGGAGCGAGGGATAGGCGCTGCCTCGGCGCTGGCAAGGTCTGGCGACCGTCTGCCAGGCGTCCTGGTCGAGGCTGCGGCGCAGCCCTGCCCGGGGCACAAGGCGCTCTTCCTCTAGCAACAGCCAGGCCGTGCTGCCGCTCGGTTAGACTCGGTAGCGCATGCACATACCTGCTCTCCTTCTCGCTTTCACCCTCACCGTTTCCAGTCCCGCGCCTGCAGCGCAGGCAACCCCTGCATCCCGCCCGATGCGCGTGGCGATTGTCGGGCTGGTGCACGGGCACGTGCAGGGCACGCTTGACCAGCTGCCCTCGAACCCTGGGGTGACGCTGGTCGGGCTAAGCGACCCGGACCCGGCACTGCGCGAGAAGTATGCCTCCAGCCCGCACCTGCCTGCAGCGCTCTTCTATCCGACCGAGGCGGCGATGCTCGCAGCGACCCACCCCGATGCGGTGCTGGTCTACACCTCGATTGCCGGCCACCGGGCAGCGATCGAACAGGCAGCCCGGCTGCACATTGCATCGATGGTCGAAAAGCCGCTCGCCACCACTGTTGCCGACGCCGAGGCGATCGAGGAGGCTTCGCGGCGATACAAGGTGCCGGTACTCACCAACTATGAGACAACCTGGTACGCCTCCAACCGCGCCGCTCACGAGATGCTTCAAGCGGGAAGGATTGGCGAGCTGCGCAAGATCGTCGTGCACGATGGCCACAAGGGGCCAAAGGAGATTGGCGTATCGCCGGAGTTTTTCTCCTGGCTTACGGATCCCGCTCAGAATGGCGGTGGCGCGCTGTTCGATTTTGGTTGCTACGGCGTCGACCTGGCGACCTGGTTCATGCATGGCGACCTGCCGCTCACGGTGACCGCCGTGACCTTGCACATCAAGCCAGAGATCTACCCCCGTGTCGATGACGACGCGACGATCGTGCTGACCTACCCACATGCGCAGGTCATCGTGCAGGGATCATGGAACTGGCCTTTCGACCGCAAGGATATGGAGGTGTACGGTGCAACCGGCTACGTGGACACGGTGTACGTCGACAGCCGCGTCACCGACCACCTGCGCGTGCGCCTGCCCGGCGAGCCGGCGGAGCATGCCGAGCTTGCAGGTAGGCTTCCCGCGCCCGAGGACAGCTCGCTGCACTATCTTGCGGCCGTGCTGCGCGGTGAGCTGAAGCCGCAGCATGACCTGACTTCGCTCGACACCAACGTTGCGGTGGTCAGGATCCTGGATGCGGCTCGGCGCTCCGCTGCGACCGGGCAGACGGTGCGCCTCAAAGAATAGTCGAGCAGAATAGACTTGAGGCGTGGGAGGGAACGTGAGCAAACGTTTGCAGGAGAAGACGAAAGACGAAGATGTGTTCGAAGTCGCCTGCCCGGAGTGCTGCGGGCTGCTGCGTATCGATGCGGCACTGCGGACCGTGATCTCGCACACGCCTGCACCACGCAAGCGTACCTTCGAGGACTTCGACACGGCAGCGCGTGCCATGCGCGAGCAGGAAGGGCGCAAGGAGAGCATCTTCCGCCAGGCGGTCGACGCAGAAAAGCACAAGGACGATTTGATGGAGCGCCGGTTTGCAGAGGCGCTGAAGAAGGCGAAGGAAAGCCCGGTGAGCGAGCGGCCGCTGCGCGAGTTCGATCTGGACTAGCCTGACCCGCAGCAACCTGTAGCCAGCGTAGAACAGACTCCTGGCCCGCCTGAGCGCCAGGCTTCCTGCGTGCATCAGAGCCAGGATATGCCTGTCGTTCATGACGGGCGGCAAGCCATGGCAGACAAAGAGAGGACGAACACAGATGGATGGGAAGAATCTGGATGCGTTGACCAAGCGGGACATTGTGACGGGCGAGGTTCCCTGGGCCCGGCACGTGGCTGCCGGCTCGCTGGTAGCAGGCGCGGTGCTGCTGGTGGCAGGGCACAAGCGCGCCGCGCTGTCGGTCGCTGCAGCGGGTGCTGCAATCACGCTGCTTGAGCGCCCGGAGGCGGCGCAGGAGCTTTGGACCAGGCTACCGGACTATATCCGCTCCGGGCAGGACTTTCTGGTCAAGGCTGAGGGCATCGTAGAAAAGCTTGGGGAGCAGGCAGCACGGCTGAAGGAGTCCATGGGCCGGATGCAGGGCTGACCACAGGGCCGCGCTCAGGCGATGCCAAGCTTCTTTTGCGCGGCCGGGCTGATCCGGTCAGGGGTCCAGGCAGGCTCCCAGACCAGGTTGACCTCGGTCGCGCTCAGCTCCGGCAGGCCGGCCAGACGATTGCGCACCTGCTCAAGGATCATGGCGTGCGCCGGGCAAGCCTGCGTGGTCATGGTCATGTCAATCGCAACACGCTGACGCGGAACCAGCCCGGGTGCATCAGGGTCGGGGCTCAAGGCTACCTTGTAGACCAGCCCCAGGTCGACGATGTTTACCGGCAGCTCCGGATCGTTTACGTCGCGCAGCGCTTCAAGGATTACTTCTTCATCCAGCAGTGGCATACCTGATGCTCCATGTCAGTGAGTGCGCTCGACCAGGTAGCGGGCGACTGCCTTGAGTCCCGCGGCGGCCTCTCCCCAGGGTGCGAGCGCGTGAAACGCTTCATCGACGAACTGCGCGGCGTGCTGCCGCGAGAGCTCGATGCCATGCACGGCGGGCCAGGTGGCCTTGTCGCTGGCCTGGTCCTTCCCTGCAGTCTTGCCCAGCTGCGCTGAGTCCTGGGTCATGTCGAGGATGTCGTCGACGATCTGGAAGGCTAACCCTGCCTTGGTACCGAACTCCGTCAAGCGCGCTGTCTGCTCGCTGTTGGCGCCGGCATATACGCCCCCGGCAACCACGCTGACCCGGATCAATGCGCCCGTTTTCGCACGGTGGATCGCGTGAACCGAGTCGTGGCTGGGCCGGGTATGCTCGCCTTCAAGATCAAGCACCTGGCCGCCGATCATGCCTTCGGCTGTGCCAGTCGCCTCGGCGACCAGGCGGATGATCTCGACGCGGGCCTCAGGCGGGCAGGCGAGTGAGGCCAGCACCTGGTAGGCCTGGGTTTGCAGCGCGTCGCCCGCGAGGATAGCGATCGCTTCGCCATAGACGACGTGGCAAGTAGGCTTGCCGCGCCGCAGGTCGTCATTGTCGAGCGCGGGCAGGTCATCGTGCACGAGCGAGTAGGTGTGCAACATCTCAAGTGCCGCACCGAGGTGGGCCACGTCGGCCGGAGTGCCCTTGCCACCGGCGAGGGCATGCACGGCACGCGCCGCCTCGAAAGCGAGCACCGGGCGCAGCCGCTTGCCCCCGGCAAAGGTGCTGTGGCGCATGGCCTGGTGGATCGAGGTGGGGATCGCTGTGTCGGGCGGAAGAAGGCGGTTGAGAGCCTCGTCGGCCAGCGCCAGGCCTTCGGCGAGAAGTGCGCGTACATCCGGTTCCATCTCGTTCATCATAGCGGAGCATTGGCTGGTGTTTGCGTATCGGGACCCAGGGAGTGCCTGCGCCTGTGGGCCGTTATTGCCACGGCAGCGAGCAGCAGGAGCGAGCCGGCAGAGAGCCCTCGGCCTGCGAGTACATCGGGAGTGGCCTGCCACTTGATAGCTAGATGGCTCTCGCCGGCAGGAAGCGCAAGCGTCAGGAGGCCATCCTCGCGGTGCAGGTGCGGCGCCGGGCGGCCGTTCAGGGTGACCTGCCAGGCCGGGTAGTCCATCAGGCGCAGCACCGCGTAGGCAGGGCGCTGCGTCACGACCGTGACGCGCTTGTCTTCTGGCTGCCACGTGATCACGTGTGCGTCCGTGCCGGGGATCGAGGCTTCTGCGGTCCAGTCCGGATTGGGTGTCTGCGTGTCATCCCCCTCGTCTGCCTCGGGAGAAGCGAGCAGCCGCATGACGGGCAGGCCCTGCTGGATCTCGCCGTTGTCGGCACCGCGCGCAGTGTACTCGTCGGTGCCTTCAAATCCTGGAGTGCTGACCGTGAGGCTGGCGGTGGGATCGCTCGGCGGGACCAGCGTGCGCTGCGCCGAGACGTTGTCTTCGTCATCGCAAGGCTGAGCGTAGTGCTGCTGGGCGTACAGGCCCGCACCCCACGCCGACAGACAGATCGCAATCGCTGCGGCAAGCTGGGGTAAGCGCTTCCGCGCTTCTGCCCGTCTGCGGTGACGGTCGAGCAGCCGCAGGCGATTGGTCAGCAGAGCGAGCGAGAGTGTCGCCACCACGCCAACGACAAGCAGCCATCGCCAGGGAAACTGCAGGAAGGCGAGCTCAGGCGCCAGGTGCCACACCGGTTCGCTCCAACGCAGGAGCAGCGCGAGCAACAGGAGCAGCAGGATGCCAAGCGCAGAAGCAGGTGGCCGTACCCGGCGCTGCGGCAATGGTTTTAACTCGTCTCGGCGTCTTGCAAACGCGCCGAAAGCCCAATAAGCGCCAAGCGCGGCCAGCCCCACGCCGAGCAATATCACCGCGATCCACGAAGCGGTATGAAGCACCTGGTCGTGGAATGGCTCGCCGGAGTGGTCAAAGAGAAAGCTGTCCTCTACGCGCATTCCCGGGCCGACGGCGCGGGCAATCTCGACCCAGCGTTGCTCGTACCAGGCAGGCACGATGTAGACCGAAGCCAGGCCTACACCGAGTGCCGTCGCACATGCAACGCGTACCAGCGGTAGAAGCCGTCGCGCGCTGATCGCCGCAGCAAGACCGCAGTAGCCTGCCAGGTAGCAGCCCATCACGGCTGCCGGGGCGTTTGAAAACCAGAGCGCGGCCATGGCGCATGCCAGCCGCAGCACGGGAGGGCGCTCGCCGAGCGCCCATAGCAGCACGAGCGGGATGAAGATGGCCCCCAGCAGCTCTCCATAGGCGGTGCGCTCATAGGCGACAAAGAGCAGGTAGGGGTTCGCCAGGTACACGCACGCAGAAAGGGCAGCCAGGCCGCCGGGCAACCATCGCCGGGCCAGGGCGTAGAAGGCGAGCCCGCATCCACTGAGCGCGACCAGGCTGAAGGCCTGCGGCACAAGCGCCCAGGGCAGTACCTTTCCGAGCCCGGCGCCCAGCAGCCAGGAGACTGGCGGATAGAAAACCAGGCGCGGCTCACCTGCGTTGTAATTGGCCGCGGGGACCCAGTGCGGCCACCGCAGCAGCACCTCGCCCGGATGGGCGCCATGGGACCAGAGGGCGTCGGCTGCAAACCAGGACTGCAAGTGAAAGTCGAAGTCGTGCCCGCAGGAAGGACCATGCCCCCACAGGGGGAGAGTGACGAGCGTCGCGCAAAGCACGACGAGCAGCGCGTGCGGAGGTACTTTCCAGACCGCCCGAGCGTCCATCAGGGTACAAGGCGGAGCGTGTGCCGGGTGCTGGCTGCGACGGCACCCGGGGTAAACGGCAGCGAAAAGGTCGAGTTGCCGTACCAGCTCGACCACTGGTCGCGAAAGTAGGGGCTGAGCGGGTCGCCGGACTGGCCCATGACAATGTTTTCGGTCGCCCGGTCCGCGTCAGCCCAGTCAATGGTGAACCGCTGCGAAGGCCCGACGGCGCCCGAGACCTGCTTAACGGTTGTCTGGTCGCCGGACTGCGGCACCGGACCGATGCTGCTCAGCTTCTCAAAGCCGGGAATCAAGCCGAAGAGTGGATGCTCGATCTCAATGGTGTGCGCTGTGCCGTACTTCCAGCCAGCCAGGTTCGCCGGGGCATGCGCCGCGCGGAGGCCATCGGTCAGGATCGCGGCCAGCAGGTCATTCCAGTTGCTGAAGCCCGGCGGCAGCCAGGCGGCAGGCTCGTGCGCGATGAGCTGCTCACGTGCAAAGTCTTTTTCGGCCCAGGCGTAGATCTGCCACGCGTCGCCCATGCGCGGCTTAAGCAGCGCTGGCCAGAAAGCCTGCTTGGCTGCGGTGATGATGGCAGCGGCGGGCGAGTCAGTGGTAAGCCGGCCATCCCACCCGCGCAGCAGGTCCGCAGCAGCCCGTTGCTGGTCAGTGCGTTGGCTGGCGTGGTCAATCGCGTAGGCAAACCGGAAGCCAAGCTGCTGATCGACATCCGAGTAGATGTCCGTCTGCAATTTGAGCATGTCCTGGGCGGTCAGCCCGCTGCGGCCACTGAGCTGCTTCCAGATACGCTCGTTGCGGTACGGGCTGGCCCACTCAAGCGAGATCTGGTACGCGTAGTTCTCAGGGGTGACGCGTGAGTTTGCCGTAGCGAGCACGCCACCAGCTGGGTCAAAGGCCATGGGAAGCTGATCAAACGGGAGAAAGCCGGTCCACTCACCGGCGCCACTCGCGTTGGGTGCGATGGGCATGGGCTGCAGGCCGCCTGCGCGCTGGGGCATCAAGCCAATGGCCTGGTAGCCGATGTGGCCCTGATCGTCGGAGTAGACGATGTTGAGCGTTGGCTCCCACCAGTTGGCGAGCGCAGCGCGAAAGCTGGTCCAGTCTTCAGCCGTGTTGAGTGCGTATAACGGCAGCCCGTTCGCTCTCGGATCGTAGAGGGCCCAGCGCAGTGAGAGGGTGCGCTGCTCGTGCGGCAGAACCGGGGTGACGACCGGACCGTGCACGGTGCGCTCGAGGTCAAGGTCCACATCAGCCGCGCCGCGCACCCGGATGTGCTCGTGAGCGTGCTCAAACGGCTGCCAGGTGCGGGTGCCGTTGGTCGTGGCCAGGTACTCGCCACGGCCGTTGGTCTGCTCGACATAGACGTCCTGGACGTCCCCGGTGAGCGCCGTAAAGCCCCAGGCAATGTGGTCGTTATGGCCGGCGGTGATGAAGGGCAGGCCTGGCACGGTCACACCGGCCGCATGGAAGCTGCCTCCGCTCAGGCCGCCGCCGGTAACGCGCAGCTCGGTCTCGTACCAGATCTCGGGAATGCCATGGCCGAGGTGCATATCGTTTGAGAGCAGCGGCTTGCCGGACGCAGTGTGCGCGCCGGAGATAACCCACTCATTGGATCCGGGCGCGCAGTCAGCGCAGCCGCGACGATGGGTCGCGATCATCTCCTGGAGTCGCAGGAGGTCCTCGGCGGGCAGCAGATCGAGCCGGGCCTGGGACGCATCGAGCGGAACTGCGGGGACCACGGGCTGCGGATCGGTGATGCCGGGCTCAGAGGAGACCGGTGGGTGGTCGCGCCAGGAGCCGGTAGGGTAGAGGTCAGCGGCCAGGGTAGGGCCGAGGCGCGCATACACCTGCTCGCGGGCAAGCTTGTCCTGCCAGCTCTCATCGAGCGTCTGGGCCATGGTCAGGGCGACAAGCACCGTATCGGCCGGTCGCCAGGGCGCAGGCTTGTAGGCGAGCAAGCGAAACTCGGCGGGAAGATTCCCCTGGTGGTCGGCGATGAAGCGGTTCACCCCGCGGGAGTAGCACTCGATCTGGTGGAGCTGCCCGGGAGGCATGGTTGCTGCAATGCGCTCTGCCGTAGCGCGGAAGGCAAGCACACGCTGCATCGTGTCGTGCGGCAGCAGCTTCGCGCCCAGCAGCTCTGCCGCTTCACCTGCTGCAAGGCGGCGCGTCATGTCCATCTGCCAGAGGCGATCCTGCGCGGTCACGTAGCCCTGTGCCTCAAGCAGATCGTCGAGAGTGGCGGCCTCGATGTGCGGTACCCCGTGCGCATCGCGGCGTACCATGACCGGCGCCGAGAGACCGCCCAGCTGTGCCTGGCCCTCTACCTGGGGCAGGGCCGCGCGCATGGCGTGCCGCAGCCAGACCTCGCCCACCGCCGTGGCGACCACGGCCAGCAGCAGTACGGCCAGGAATCCGAATGCGAGCGTACGGGCGAGCCGCACAGGGCTGCTCCGCCGGGTTATGGCTGCGTGGATGCGTGTCACGCCTTCATCTTCTCATTGCCGCGACGGGCGACGCCGGCTAGCTGCGCAAGACGCTTACTGGTTCCAGCGAGCGGCAGCGCGGTCACCGGCAACCGTCAGCGGACGAAGCGCCTTGTCTGAGACCAGCTCGCCCGGCAGCGGCTCCCCCTGCGTGATTGCCTGTCCGCTCACTGGCTTGGGCAGTGCAAAGGTGTTTACCAGCGAGAGCAGCCCTGCTGTAACGGCAGGGGCCACCTGCGCCAGGCGGGCGGCAACCGCTGCCTGGGGAGTGATCGAGAGCTCGCCCTCAGCGCTCTCGACCGCGCGCAGAATGCGTCGCGCGGCGTGATCGGCCGAGCTGGCAACGCCCGGCAGCGAGGCGCTTAGATGGAACCAGCGAAACTCCTTCTCGCGGTTGCCCACGAACAGCGCCTTGCCAGGCGAGCCGGTGCGCATCAGCCCTGGTGTGACCGTGGTGACACGGATGCCTTTGGAAGCCAATTCTGCGTGCAGCCCCTGCGACCAACCGACCGTAGCAAACTTGCTCGCAGAATAGGGCAGCAGATGCGGCACGGCGACCTTGCCGCCGATCGAGGTGATGTTGACGATTGCGCCTGGATCCTCGCCATCCCTGGCCCGGGCCAGCATCTGGGGCAGCACGGCAAGGCTCGCGTGCAGCATGCCGAAGTAGTTGATCTCCATCGCATCGCGAAAAGCCTGCAGCGGCTGGTTCTCGACCGGTCCAACGGTGATGATGCCTGCATTGTTGATCAGTACATCAATCCGGCCAAGCAGCAGGGTGGCGCTTGCGATCATCTGCGTGGTGGCTGCGTTGTCGGTCAGGTCGCAGGGGAGCAGCAGGATGTGCTCGGGCGTAGGCGCCGCACCTCGCTCGACCAGCAGGGTGCGAGCACGCTGCAGCTCTGCAGCGTCGCGCGCGGTAAGCACCAGGCGCGCTCCTGCGCGGCCAAAGCTTTCCGCCATGGCCAGGCCCAGCCCGCGAGAGCCGCCGGTGATGAGCACCACCTTGCCCACGACTGGGTGCGAGCGGCGGCTGCCTGCGAGCCAGGCCGCGAGCCCGGCTGCCGCCAGCAGTGTTACCGCCGACCTAGCCGCTTTATGTCTTGCCGAATTGCGTATGAACATACCCGTAGGAGACAGGAACCCAGGCTCAGGTTGCAGCAGCCGGCGCCGGCGCTTGACAGGGAGCGGCCCGCAGGCGAGCCTAGTAGATTCGCAGCTGCGTTCAGGTGCTCCAGATGCAGGCAGAAGCATGAGGTCAGGCAAACGGTGAAGGTGCGAGTTTTCTACCACGACAAGTGTTTCGATGGAGCCTGCTCGGCCTCGCTGTTTACGCGGGTGCACCAGGAGTGCTTCGGCGGCGGTGCCGAGTACTCTTACCACGGGCTGGTGCACCGGGCAAGCTCACTCTTTGACGAAAGCGCGTTTACCGGCGATGAGAATGCGATCGTCGACTTCAAGTACTCGCCCTCGCCGCGGGTGACCTGGTGGTTCGATCATCACCTGAGTGCCTTCCTGACTTCGGACGATCACGCAAGCTACACTGCCGGGCTTGAAGACCCCGCAAGCTCGTTTCGCGACCGGCGTTTCTACAATCCCAACTACACCTCCTGCACCAGCCTGATCGCCGATGTTGCCGCTGAGCGGTTCGGCTTTGACCGCGGGCAGGTTGCCGAGCTGGTGCACTGGGCCGATATCGTGGACGGCGCCAAGTATGAGAGCGCGACTGCGGCGGTCGAGATGCGTGAAGCCGCGATGAAGCTGACCCTGATCATCGAGTCGACCCAGGATGCAGGCTTCGTCCAGCGGCTGATCCCCTTGTTGACGACCATGCCCCTGGCACAGATCCTCGCTGTACCGTTTGTTGCCGAGCTGCTTGAACCGCTGCTGGCCCGCCATGCCGAGGCGCTCGAGATCATCGGCCAGCGGGCCCGCTGTGAGAAGGGCACCATCTTCTTCGACGTCGCAGATCGCGATCTGGAAGGTTACAACAAGTTCATCCCGTACTACCTCTTCCCCGACGCAACCTACTCGATCGGCTTGTCGAAGTCGAGCTTTCGCACCAAGGTAGCAGTGGGCTCGAACCCCTGGACAAAGGTCGACCCTGCAAGCCTGGTGAACCTGGCCGCTATCTGCGAGCGCTATGGTGGCGGTGGGCATGCGCGGGTGGGTGCGATTTCATTTCCGCCTGAGCGCTACGACGATGCCGAGCGCACGGCGCATGAGGTTGTCGCGGAGTTGCGAGCCGGGCAGTAAGCTCTAGCGGTTGGCAGCGAGAATGGCAGCGCCAACACCGCCGACATGCAGCAGCAGCACCAGCAGCGGCCCGGCGGACCGACCGAGCAGTCGGGCTGCAATCATCCAGAGCAAACCATACAGCGGGAACTGCCCGTAGAGGATCCACTGCGAGAGCGTATCTGCCTGTTCGCCTGAAACCTGGAGGACGTGGCTATGGGTCAGCACAAGGTACGGATACAGCAGGCGCATGGCAGAGGGACCGCTGAGCGCGAGCACGCTCGCAGCTCGCACGGCAATCGGCGTCACAAGTATCCCAAGGAGCAAAGGCCACAGAACCCACCAGCTGCGCTTAGCCTTCGTTTGCTTACGTCGGACGGTGTTGCGGGTGCGTGTTGCAGAGCGAGTCATCTCCACAAGCATACCGCTCTCGCAACAAAGTCGGGCCGGGACCACCCTCGCTGTACTGAGCATGGTACCGGCCTAAGGCTCCTGCCTGCTGATATGTGCCTGGTGCTGTTACGTGTAGCGGTTAGGTTGTTTTCACGGCCCCGTTGAGCCCGTTGGGGAAGAATCCGCCTGCGCTCACCCCTGTTTGACCAGGAGCGCCGTAGACGATCTGCATCACCTCGGATGCATTGCGGGCAGTGTTGAGACCGGTGATATCACTGGTGTTGAAGATGCCCGTCGGCGAGAGCACCGGAGGACGATCATACTTGTCCACTTTGGGCGAGCTGATGCCCTTGGCGATACAGAACTGCCGCAGCACGCCTTCATGCTGTCCTTCTGTATCGTGGATGCGAGCGGCGTAGTTGACGGCTTCCACGCTTGTCGTGAGGGAGGCAATGCCACCTTCGTAGGCGCTGGTGCCCACTGTTTCGAGTGCCCTTGCCGTGGCGAGGAAGGTCGCGTCGTTGGCCACCTTGCCAAGCGCTGCCAGGTTCAGTGCCGGCATATCCACCGGTGTCACGCCGGCAGCCGTAAGCCCGGCCCGCAGCAGCCGTACGTGCGCCAGCTCATCGGCAGCCAGCTCCTGGGCGAAGGCCGTAACCTCCGGATCAGAAAAGATGACAGGCGCGCCGCCCGTGACCTTGCCCGGGTTGGTGCCCTGGTACTGCGGTGGCAGGCCACTGCCGGTTGTGATGTAGAGGTAGAAGTTTGCCTCCAGATACTCAAGGTTCAGCGCGAACTGCAGGACATCGACGGCTGATGGCGCAGGTCCGCTGCTGGGGTCAACGCCAATCAGGCCGCCGCACCCGGAGGTGAGTCCAACCAGGCTGGCCGCGCCTGCGGTAAGCCCGGCGGTGAAGAGGAAGTTGCGCCGATTCAAGCTGCTTGCCAGCGGCGCGAGCGCAGACCCGGCGTGTGAGCCTTCCTGCGGCAGAGTTTGCTTTTCCATTTCCAACATCATTCTGTCTCCTAAAACGTGTGTGTCGTTCCCCATGGTTGCCGGCAGCCGGTCGCAGCTGCCTGTCCTGCGGCGTGCGAGGCGAGCGGTCTAAATGGTCTAAGTGGACCGGATTGCGCCATTGACGCCGCCGGGGAAGAATCCGCCATGCGTCACACCCGAGGGAGGCGTGGTGGTCGTGGATTTGGAGACCCCGTAGACGATGCCGAGCACCTGCGAGGTGGTGCGGCTTGGGCCGAGCGCGGGGGTATCGGGGTCTGTTGGCGAGGTGATGGTGAGGAACTGCGAGGGCGGTACGGGTGGCACGTCCGTGGCGTCGACAGGCGGCGAGAGGACGCCTTGCTTGCAGCACAGGTAGTTGACTGCGCCAAGGTGCTGGGCCTCGGCGCCGAGGATCTGCCCGGCCGCGGTGAGTACCAGGGCATTGCTGATAAGGAATTGGGCCGCGCCTGCGTACGCACTGTTGCCGACCGCGGTAAACTGCCGAGCCACGGCAAGGAACTGCGCCTGGGTGGTGATGTGCATGGTGCCGCCGAGTGAGTAATCGATCGGCGGCTGCGCGATGGGCGTCCCGCCAAGCGCGACGATGGCCGAGCGCAGCGTGTCGATATGGTGCCGCTCATCCGCAGCCAGGTTGGCGGCTGTAGCCAGGGTTTGCGGGTCGAGCTTGAGCTGACCGGGCAGCCCGGTGATCGGCGCGCCCGCGCCCTCGATCGGCAGCAGCGATGGGCTGCCGGAGACTGCGATGTAGAGGTTGGCTTCCAGGTACTCGAGGTTGAGTGCGAAGTTTAGTACGTCCGGGATAGATGGGGTTGCGGCTTGTGCCTGGGCGGGAGTGGCGGAGCCAAGCACCCCTGCCGCGGCAGCAGCAGCACTTGCTGCGGCCAGCGAAGCCAGGAAGCCGCGCCGGTTGAGACGGTTGACCGACCGCCCGAGAGCCACGATGGTGGCGTCAGTTTCAATTTGCTCCTCTGTGATTTTTTCAGATGGGCAGAGCAGGGAAGAGTAGAGTTTCGAGGACACGCTGAAAACCTCCAACTAGCGGTTCTTTGCAGGTGATAGTGCCGGGCCCGTCGCGGGAGACGAAGGGAGAGAGTGGCTGCAGAGTTAGTTCGCCTGCGAGCCTAGGCCGGTTGGCTGCTGTGTGCCGACAAGTTGGCGCGTCTTTGGCCTTGTCAACAGGTGCGTGACAGGGCTGCGAGCCACGCTGCCGCGCTTAGTGATTTGCTTTCAACAGTCAAGCGAACAGCAGCGAGCACCGGCAGTGCGCCCACCAGACCCAAGCTTGGTGTGCCGGATGGAATCACGACGTTTAGTCTGTTACCTGGACGTCTCACTCGTCGGTGTACCGGTAGGCGGCCGCTGGCGTCCCCGCGACCGGCGGGGCCTGGGATGACGAGCAGATCGTGCCATCTGTTCTGGTTATCTAAGTGCCTGCTTATGTAAGTGGCATTCCGGCCAGTCCCAGCTCTGCCGCGTTGGCCTGCATGGCTGCGAGGCAGAAGCCGATCTGTGCATCCAGTTCGACGCCGAGCTCGGATGCGCCGAGCAGGATGTCCTCGCGACTGACGCCGCGCGCAAATGCCTTGTCTTTCATCTTCTTGCGTACGCCGGCTACCTCGACGTCAAGGATGGAGCGGCTGGGCTTGACCAGCGCGCAAGCCGTCAGCAGGCCGGAGAGCTCGTCGCAGGCAAAGAGTGCGCGGGCGAGGTGCGTCTCGCGCGGCACGCCTGTGTAGAGCGCGTGGCCGAGGATCGCAGTCCGGATCTCCTCCGGCCAACCACGCTCCTCGAGCAGGCGTATGCCTACCCAGGGGTGCTCTTCAGGCGAAGGGTAGCGCTCGTAGTCAAAGTCGTGCAGCAGGCCAGTAGCAGCGTAGCGCTCGACCATTGCAGCAGTGGCTGCAGGGTCGAGCGCGAGCTCGGAGGCGTGGCGTCGGGCCCATGCGGCAAGGCAGGTCTCAACGCTCAGTGCGTGCTTGATCAGGCTGGGAGACTGGGTGTACTCGTGGAGCAGCGTAAGGGCGGCTGCGCGTGAAACGACTACGTTCTCTGTCATGCACGATCCTTTCGATTCTCTTGGGCTTTTCTGGCGAAACTTTAGGGTATGAGCCCTGTATTCCACTTGACAACCAAGATACCCGGGCGCAAAGTTGAGTTGACTCGGGGCAGGGAGCTTGCTTCCCGCACCAAGGCAGGAAGCCCGCTCTGGCCTCCGTTACAATTTATGGCAACCACCCTGGCTACGGCCACCATCGAGGCGCGTGAGGTACTACGCTGCGAGCATTGCAGCCTTGTGCAGTTTCGCACTCTGGACTCGCACTGCCGCCGCTGCCGCAAGCCACTCGAGCTTGAGGAGCCCGAGCCGCAGCTGCTCACGCTGGTGCCGCCGGCAACCCACTCGGCCACAACGGCTCCGCCTGCAATCAACGTGGCCAAGGCCGTGCGTGAGCTGCGACACAAGCGCAGTCTTAGTCAGCGCCAGCTTGCCGCGCGTATGCAGGTGCCACGCACTTATATCTCCAAGATAGAAAATGGCAAGGCTGTCCCTACACTTGCTTCGCTGGAGAGGCTCGCGCGCGCGCTCGAGGCAAGCGTGGGTGAGCTGGTGGAAGACATGCGCAGCCGGCGTGCCGATGCTGTTACGCGCGTGGTGCAGGATCCCTTCCTCCTGGAGTTGCTGCCCTTTATCGCGAAATTGAATGGCTACCAGCGCGCAATCTTTCTGAACCATGTGCGCGACATGTCACGGGACACGACCCTGGACCGGCCGCGAGTAGCCCTGGCCTAGGCGGAACCGGAGCCTCTTTTTGAGCCACATCCCGGCGCGTCGGCCTGCTTTGCGGGGCCACGACGCGGTATGCTACGGTCAGGAAGAGGATGTAGGTGCCCCTGGAGCAACCCAGCCGCGTACATGAACTTTCAGCGGACGAGCAGGTCGTCTATCGGCGGCTCGATCCTGCGCGCCTGCCGCAGCACATTGCCGTCATCATGGATGGCAATGGCCGGTGGGCCGGAAAGCGCTCGCTTAAGCGCTTTCTTGGCCACCAGCAGGGCGCTGAGTCGGTCCAGTATGTGGTGGAGACGGCATCCCGCATCAACCTGCCCTGGCTTACGCTGTACGCCTTCTCACTCGAGAACAATCTTCGCCGACCCAGGCTTGAAGTCAACTTCCTGATGCGGCTGCTCTCGAGCTACCTGAGCAACAACGTCAAGCGCATGAACGATAACAACGTGCGCATCCGCTATATCGGCCGCACACACGAGCTGCCGGGCGAGGTGCGTGAGCGCATGGAGTGGGCTGCAGACCAGACTGCTCGCAACACGGGCACAACGCTCACGCTGGCACTCAATTACGGCGGACGCTCGGAGCTGGTGGATGCATTTCGCTCGCTTGCGCTCGAGATTGCCCGCTCGGGCAAGAGCCCGCACGACGTGACAGAAGACGATGTAGCGCGCCACCTCTACACGAGCCACATGCCTGACCCTGATTTGCTGGTGCGCACCTCGGGAGAGATGCGCATCTCGAATTACCTGCTCTGGCAGATCGCCTACACAGAGATTTTTGTGACCGATCGGCTATGGCCTGACTTTCGAGGGCTGCACATGCTGGAAGCGATCGAAGACTACCAGAAACGCGAGCGGCGCTACGGTGGTTTGAATCATGGCGCCGAGTCCGATGATGTGCGTTCCTTGCCTGCGAACGTGTTAGTGCCACGGTAGCGAAAAGTCAGCCCGACTCATGTCATAACTTGTACGACTCATAAGAAGATAGCTTTCCTGCTCTCACCGTCTGACTTTGTACAGGCCTTGATTTTACTTACGTTTCACGTTCACTTCAGCATGGCTTAAGCTGCTCCTGCAGGCTTGCCGCACATGTATCTGCCTTCATTTAATTCACGATGCAGTAATCCTCTGGCTGCCGCTGCCCTGCTATCAAGGTCAGCGGGGGACTTAATGAGAAAGCAAGTAGCAGGATCAGTATGCGTTGCGACGGCAATTACTCTCGCGGCATGCAGCCATGGTGTGGCACAGACTAACTTTGCCTCATCCGCGGGGCCGGCAAAGCACGTGCTTCTGCTCAGCATCGATGGCATGCATGCAGTTGATTTCGCAAACTGCGCGCACGGCGTCGCAGGAGTCAATGGCGGCGATCCGTATTGCCCTAACCTGGCAGCCCTTGGGCAGATTGGGGTGAACTACGTTGCAGCTTCTACCTCGAAGCCCTCTGACTCGTTTCCCGGACTGATGTCGATTGTCTCGGGCTCCACCCCCAAGACAATGGGCGTGTATTACGACGTGGCTTACGATCGCTCGCTCGATGCGCCGACCATCACCACCGGCAACGGTGTCGCAGGTGGCCCATGCACAGCCTACGGTCTGCCGACGGGCACCACCACCGAATACGAAGAGGGAATAGACCTCGACCAGACCAAGTTGAACGGTGGCGCGCCCGGTGCCGGGCTGACCGAGGGCGGTTATGCGTCGATCGACCCGAAGAGGCTGCCGCGCGATCCTGCTGCAGGTTGCGCACCGGTCTACCCGTGGAACTTCATGCGGACCAACACGGTCTTCGGCGTTATTCACAAGGCCGGGGGCTACACGGCCTGGGCTGACAAGCACCCGGCCTACTCCTCTGTAGGCGGGCCTGGTGGCGGAAACCTGGATGACTTTTACGCGCCCGAGATCAACTCGAGTGTGGTCGCCCTGCCTAGCGTTACAACGGCCGAAGGCGTCTCATGTTCGAGTGTGCGGGACACTGCTGCGGACCAGACGGCGTGGACCAACAGCTTTGAGAATATCCAGTGCTATGACCAGCTCAAGGTCAACGCCATCCTGAAGCAGATTGCGGGCAAGACGCACACCGGTGCCGCCGCCAGGGTACCGGCTCTCTTCGGTATGAACTTCCAGGCTGTCAGCGTCGGACAGAAGCTGATCGAAAGCACGGATCGGACGGGCGGCTACAAAAATGGGGCGGGCGCTCCGGGCGCTGCGCTGCTGGGCGAAATCGAATATGTGGATGCGGCGGTCGGCGACATGGTCAATGCGCTCAGGAACAGCGGCAATCTTGACGACACGCTGATTATCGTGACGGCCAAGCACGGGCAGTCGCCGGTTGACCCCAACCTCTACAAGCGCAATGGCACAACCACCCCGGCGACGCTGCTCGCTGCCTTGCTGCCTGAGTCCGAGTCGCCGCTGAACCCAGCGGGCATCGGCGCGACCGAGGATGATATCTCCATGCTCTGGTTAAAGCCCGGCGCAAGCGTGAGCTCTGCTGTCGCGACCCTCGAGCAAAACTCCGCGGCTATCGGATTGGGCGAGATCTACTATGGGCCGTCCTTGTGGCTGAACTACAACCATGGCGGTCTCAAGCCTGGGCAGGACCCGCGCACGCCGGACATCCTGGTGACCCCGAACGTGGGCGTGACCTACTCCAACAGCAAGAAGAAGCTGGCCGAGCATGGCGGCTTCTCGCATGACGACACCAACGTCATGCTGCTCCTGGCGAACCCCTACCTGGTGCCTAAAACCATCTCTGTCCCAACGGCGACAGCACAAATCGCGCCGACGATCCTCACCTCGCTTGGCCTCGATCCGAATGCGCTGGAGGGTGTGCAGATCGAAGGCACGGCGATCCTGCCGGGGCTCGCACTCAAGTAAACACGCGCCTCGAGGAGCGAACAGCAAGGGCCGCTAAGTGCGGCCCTTGCTGTTTTCATCGTCCGGGATTACGCCGGCAAAGAGCGCATCATCGGGGCTCGCGGGCCTGCGCGCGGCAACCAGCAGATAAGACTCCTCAGCCATTGGGTCGTCGAACTCGGCGTGAACACGCTCGAGCACGCCGCGCTGGGAACTGTGCTGGAGAAACGCAGCGATCTTGCGCTCCTTGAATGCGCCAAGCTCGAGCGCCAGTGACTCGGGCACCCGCGCAGCTGCATCCGCAGCCTCCTGATCCCTGGTCGAGATAAAGCGGGTGCCAGAGTAGTAGAGCTTCTGCGGTGCCCAGGGCGTCAGCGTGCCTGGGGCGAGCTGCTCTGGATAGAAGCCGCTGCGCCCGGCCCAGTGGAAGGCGGCAGTGGCTGCGAGCGAGGTCATGGTGTGGTCGCGATGGAGGTTCACGCCGCCGTCCGGCCCGAAGGTAAGCACGACATGAGGGCGCAGACGGCGGATGTGCTCGACCAGCACGCCGACGAGCGGCTGAAAAGCTTCTTCGTGTAGCGAACCGTCGGGATAGGCAAGCAGGGTAGCGGAGCGGACGCTGAGAGCTTTGCACGCAGCCGCAAACTCCTCGCGCCGTGCCTCGGCCAGCTCTGCGTTGGTCTGGCCCGGCGTGCGGTAGGAGCCCGCAGCGCCCTCGGTAAGGCAGAGGACGCTGGTCTCTATGCCGTGGGCCGCCCCCATCAGGAGCGCCCCGCCAAAAGCGCCAGACTCGTCATCGGGGTGGGCGGTGATGCACATCAGGCGTAAAGGCACGCGGCTTGGTCTACTCCTCGTCGGCGGGTGTGCCTGGTCCCAGTGTACCGGCGTGACTGAGCCATCCGGCTCCGGCGATCGCGCTATTTTCCGTCGGTGCCGTGCAGGGCGCCGATGTGCCGCTTCACGATCAGGTCGGTCTGGTGCGCGAAGCCCTTGAACTCGGCCGAGCCACCCTCGGTGGCTTCCTGCGCAAAGAGCTTCTCATCCTTGTCGTGAATCTGCTGCATGTCGGTGATGTAGGCAGCGTCGAAGTTCTTCGCAGATTTCAGCTTGGCGAGGCGGGCGGTGAACTCTGCATTCAGCTGGGGCGCAATGGTGATGCCCTTGGCTGTGGCCACCTTCTTCAGCTCGGCGTTGACCAGCGTGTGGTCGTGCACCTCGGCGGTGGCGAGATCTTTCACGTCCTGGGCAGAGGCGCGGGTGAGAGCGACCTTGCTGGCTTCGACCTCGTACGCGCCGCCCTGAGAGACCTTGCCGACAAAAGTCTTATCCGCGTCAGAGGCCTGGGCCAGCGCGAGCGAGCAGGCGCTGAGTAAGAGAACGGGGAAGATGAGTTTAGCGTGGGCCGAGTGCATGGGAGCTCCTTCAGATAGGCGTTTGGTTGTTCAAGCCCTGCGTTTGGATACAACTCAGGAGCTCGCGGACGCATTCTTTGCGAAACGACTTCAGCAGGGTAGCGGCAAGTCCCAGGGCAGGGTGGACTGGGCCACCGGGCGAAAGGTCTGCCGGTGCAGCGGCGAGGGTCCGTAACGACGCAGCGCAGCCAGGTGGTCGGGCGTGGAGTAGCCCTTGTGAGCGTCAAGCCCGTAATGTGGAAAATCGCGATGGTAGTCGCACATGCGCTGGTCGCGGTAGACCTTCGCGACCACCGATGCCGCGGCGATCGAGAGCGAGAGCGAGTCGCCATAGATGATGGGCGTCTGCGGGCAGTCAAGCGCCAGGCGCAGCGCGTCGATGAGCAGGTGGTCGGGTGCGGGCGCCAGCTTCGCGACGGCGGCGCACATGGCGAGTTTGGTGGCCTGGTAGATGTTGACGCGGTCGATGGTGGCTGCATCGATCTCGTGCACGGCGATGGCGGTCGCCCGCGCCTCGACGATGGCTGCGAGGCGCTCCCGGTCTTCCTGCGTGAGTTGCTTTGAGTCGCGCAGGCCGCGAATGCGGCAGTTCTCAGGCAGGATGACCGCCGCGGCGACGACCGGGCCAAAGAGCGCGCCGCGACCTACCTCGTCAACCCCGGCGATGCGGCTGGCGCCGGCAGCGCGGGCAGCCTTCTCGTATTTCGAGCCGCAGACGAGCGAGCGGAGCATGTGCATCTTGCGGGTTGCGGGGGAGAGGAGTGCAGTCTCCTGCACGGAGGCAAAGGTGGGGCGTGGCATTGACGTTAGTGTAAAGCGCCGGAGGGATTGTGAGTGGCTTCTGAGGATACATGCTGCTGGGTCTAGGACTACCAGGGTATAAAGGCCGGCGAGCTTCTGATTGAAGCCGATACACAGGCCAAAGTATCTACTTGGGTGGGAGGTGAACGGGCATGTTCACGATCATGGGGATTACGGGTAAAGTGGGCGGGGCAGTGGCGGAATACCTGCTTGCCGCAGGAAAAGAAGTTCGCGGAGTCGTGCGCAATCCTGGCAGGGCCAAGAGCTGGGCCGATCGCGGCGTGGAGCTCGTGACATCACCGTACGACAGCCCACTGGAGCTCACAAAGGCGTTTGCGGGATCTGAAGGTGTGTTCGCAATGATCCCGCCGGACCTTGCACCCGCGCCCGACTTCTCAGATCAGAAGCGCAGCATCGCCGCCATGCGAAAAGCACTGGAGCAGGCAAGACCGGGAAAAGCGGTGTTTCTCTCCTCCATCGGTTCAGAACAGACAAGCGGTCTCGGGCTGATCACGTCGACACATCTGATGGAGGAGGCGACGCGAACCCTCCCCATCCCAGTCGCCTACCTGCGGGCAGGCAGCTTCATGGAGAACTGGTCAGGGATGGTAGACAGTATCCGGAAGACGGGTGAGATGCCTTTCTTCTATGCACCACTTGACCGCAAGTTCCCGTTGGTGGCTACCCGTGATATCGGCCTGGTAGGCGCGCAGGTCCTGCAGGAAAGCTGGACCGGCGAACGCGTGATTGAGGTCGATGGGCCAGAAGGCGGGACTGACTTGTACGAGGTCGCGGCCGCGTTCGGCAAAGCGCTGGGCTGTGATGTTAGAGCGGTGCAGCTGCCCGAGCAGGCCTGGCAGGGCGTTCTGGAAGCAATCGGAACTCCCGCAGACGGGACCGGCCCCTACATGGAGATGGTCAAGAGCTTCCATTCAGGGTGGATCCACTTTGGCAATCCGGGAACTGAGAGCTTTCACGGACCTACGACGATTGAAGACTTCGCACGCCGCCTTGTATAGGGCGCCGGGGTGCATCGGATAGCGATAATCTGAACTTTTTCGCCGCCGCCGGGCTCGCGCCTGGAGCCTGTCGGGGAACGTGTAAAGCGCGAGGCCTCGACTCGGGTGGCAACAAAAAACCCGGCGGTTGCCGGGTTTTTCGTTGCGTGCGCCAAAGTGAGGGTGTCGTGCGGCTGGGGTGGAGACCTAAGCGGTGCGGTCGACTTCCTTGAGGCGAGCCGCCTTGCCACGCAGCGCGCGGAGATAGAAGAGCTTCGACCGGCGTACCTTGGCTGAGCGCAGCTTCTCGATCTTGTCGATGACCTTCGAATTGTAGGGGAAGATACGCTCGACGCCCTGGCCGAAGCTCATCTTGCGAACGGTGAAGCTGCCCTGTGGTCCGAGCTTGGTGGCGATCACAAGACCCTCAAAGGCCTGGAGACGTTCCTTGTCGCCTTCCTTGATCTTGACCTGCACGCGGACGGTATCGCCGGCAGCGAAGTGAGGATGGTCGGTGCGGTTCAGCTTCTCGGCGAGGCGCTGCATGACGGGATGGATGGACATGGCTCGTTCCTAATCTGTAAATCGGGTGATGAACACGAATCCCTAGTGTACATGAAGCGATGCAGCCAGAGTAGTCTGCGGCGTGCCTAGCCCGGCCAGCCCACGCTCGCCAGGAAGGAGACATCGGCAGCGTCCAGCAGGCCTGCGGCCCTGGCTTGATGCAGCAGGTCAGGGCGGTTGCGGAAGGTCCTCGCCAGCGCCTGCTCACGACGCCATCGGCGTACCTGCTCGTGGTTTCCCTCGGTAAGCACGTCGGGCACGCGGGCGCCGCGGAACTCTGCCGGCCGCGTGTAGTGGGGGTAGTCGAGCAGCCCGCCTGCACCGTGCGTGGCGGTCGGCGGCGCCTTGCTATCCAACCCACCAGGCGCGTCGCGGGTGAGCAGCACATCCGGGGGACCGAAGCTCTCGAACTGCGAGGAAGCGGCGTTGCCGAGGACGCCGGGGACGAGTCGCGCGACGGCGTCAACCACGATGGCCGCGGCCAGCTCGCCACCGGAAAGGACGTAGTCGCCGACCGAGAGTTCGCGGTCGGCTACCGTGGTGGCGACACGCTCATCCACACCCTCGTAGCGGCCACACAGCAGTACAACGCGCTCGAGCGCGGCCAGCTCATGCGCGACGGCCTGGTCAAACCGCGCGCCGCCTGCCGAGAGAAGAATGACGGTTTGCTGCGCGGCAGGGCGGTGGGCGAGCGGGACAATGCCGAGGGAATCCACCGCTCCCGCCAGCGGCTCGGGCTTAAGCACCATGCCTTCGCCGCCGCCGAAGGGCCGGTCGTCGACGGTGCGATGCCTGTCGTGGGCGTAGTCGCGCAGGTTGTGCATGTGCACCTCGACCAGCTTCGAGGTAAGCGCTCGGCGCAGGATGCCGTGTCCGAAAATGCCTGTTGGTCCCGCGCCCGCGGCCTCAGTGAAGACGCCGGGCGAACCGAAGAAGTCCGGGAAGATAGTGACAATGTCGAAGCGAGGCAATGCGTCAGCCCCGCTGCCTGGGCGCTTGCGAACGCGTTCCAGTGCTCGCGTCTTCAGCCTCTGCTTCCCGGGCAAGCCGGCGTTCCTCTGCGGTGAGCGGTGCGTTGAGCGCCAGCAGGCCGCTGGGCAGCGTCATCTCCATGCGCCGCGCGGGCAGGTCCAGTGCAGGCTCATAGCTCTTCGCGAAAGGCACCAGCAGTTCTGCCGCGGAGCCCGTCTGGCGCACGACGATCAGCTCCATGTTGGCTGATTCGCGATCCACATCAACAATCTCGCCAACCGTGGTGCCTGTCGCGCGATCAAAGAGCGTGCAGCCTACCAGGTCACCGATGTAGACGGCTCCCTCCTCAAGCGGCGCCCGCTCGGCGCGTGGGATCACGACATCGTAGCCACGCAGGGTCTCGGCTGCTTCTATCGAATCGACCCCGGAAAACTTGAGCACCAGGCGATCCTTGTGCAGCCAGTGCTCTTCCAGGGTGACCTCGCGCGGATCCGCTACGCCCGGAGCGGAAGGAGCGCGCACGAAGAGTCGGCGGCGGTCAGAGAAGCGCTCAGGGAAGTCAGTGAGGATCTCGGCGAGGAGTTCGCCTTTTCTGCCCTGCGGCCGCACCAGGTGTGCAAGCCGAACCCAGGGGTCGAGGGCATGGTCCGACCGATGGAGTTTTGTCGAAGGCTCCGGGTGCGGAACCTGCTCGCGTCCGGAAGGGTCCGGGTCCTTACTCTGCTGAGGGATGCTCGGTGGAAGCGGGTTGGTGATCTTTGTCGCCATCACGTTCCACTATATCGAGCGTGTAACGATGGTGGTACTTCATGCTGACTGCGCTGAGGATGGTGCGCATGGAGTGAGCCGTGCGCCCCTGCTTGCCGATCACTTTGCCTATGTCAGGTTGAGAGACATGCAGGCGCAGGACGGTATTCTCTTCCCGTTCGACAGCCTCGACGAAAACCTGCTCCGGCTCGTCGACCAGGGCGCGGGCAATCTCTGTGATGAGCTTGTGCGTGCCATCGCCGGACCGCCCCACGGCAGCTTTCCCGTCAGCAGGAGGGAACTGAGCGTCTGTTCGGGCCTCCGGTTGGTGGCCCCGGTTCGCGCTTCCATCAGCATTCATCGTTGCTAGTTCCTCCGGTGTAAGCTCGCGGCAGAGAGGTCAGAGGCGACGCCTGCAGCAACCCATGGGCAGCGGGACCTGCGGCTTTGCGGCGACGCGAGAGGCGGCTGGCAGGGTCGGCTTCGCTGTAAGAGCGACACTGCCTGACAACCGGAGTTCAGTACCTTCTGTCTAAGGGAAAGAAACCTTTAAGCAGGGATGATTGCATAACTTTGTAAGTGAATGCAACGAGCGTTACACGACATATGTTTCTTTATTCCTTGAATGCGGAAGCGTCGCTTCGCGGCGCTAGAGCTTGTCTAAGTGCAGGCACTCGTTATGAAGGAGTTATGCTAGTCCAGTGAAGACAGAGATACGTTACGCCATACCTACCGCCGTTTCCTCCGAGCTGCTTGTCATCTTTACTGTTGACCAGAGTGTTGCCAGCCATGCGGTCACCCCTGACGACGGCACGGCAGCCGTCCTTCCGCTCGCGGATGCAGTGCCACTGCACGCCTCGATCAGCGAGCTGCTGACCAGCGGGGAGTTCAACTCCTCCGCCAACGAGACGCTGCTCGTTCATCATCCGCAAGGCCTGGGCGCAAAGCGCCTGCTGCTGGTGGGGCTCGGCAAGGCGGCCGCCGCGGGCTCAGGCAAGGGCCCCTCGGTTGTCGCGCTGCGGAAGGCAGCGGGGACCGCGGTGCGGTTTGCGCGGGCACGCGGGCTCAAGGCGATTGCTGTGGCGCTCCCGCAGACCGCGGTCGAGGCGACCGACGCAGAGGCGGCACGCGCCATCATCGAGGGCGCGATCGTGGCTGATTTCGATCCGGACACCTACCGTTCCGAGCGCAAGGACCTGGCTCTCGCGTCGCTCACGCTCATCGCCTCTGAGCGCGTCGACCAGCCATCGGTTGAAGCCGGTGTGAGCCAAGGAGTGATCCTCGGCGAAGCGCAGAACTTTGCCCGCGCGCTGGTCAACGAGCCCGGCAACGTGCTGACGCCAAACGTGCTGGGCGAGCGTGCCGCGGCCATGTGTCAGGCTTACGGCCTCGCCTGCGAGGTTTACTCGATTGACAAGTTACGCGAGCTGAAGATGGGTGCGTTCATTGGCGTGACGCAGGGCTCGTATGAGCCGCCAGCGCTGATCGTGATGCGGTATGAGCCGGAGGGCGGTGCCGCGGAGGGCTCGCCGGTGCTGGGGCTGGTCGGCAAAGGAATCACCTTCGATACAGGCGGCATCTCGATCAAGCCGGCTGACAACATGGAGAAGATGAAGTACGACATGGCAGGCTCGGCGGCGATGATCGGCGCCATGCAGGCCATTGCCGGGCTAAAGCCGAAGGTGCGGGTGATCAGCGTGGTGTGCGCGGCAGAGAACATGCCATCGGGCCGGGCGTTCAAGCCGGGCGACGTGCTGACAGCCATGTCCGGCAAGACGATCGAGGTTATCAACACCGACGCGGAAGGCCGCCTGGTGCTGGCTGATGGGCTGCATTACGCGAAGCAGCTGGGTGCAACGCACCTGATTGACGCGGCAACGCTGACCGGTGCGGTTGCCGTGGCGCTGGGGCAGCATAACGCTGGCGGCTTTTCCAACGACGATGCCACCTGGCAGAAGTTTGCCGAAGCCCTGATCCGGTCGGGCGAAAGCTTCTGGCGGCTTCCTCTGGGCGATGAGTACCGCGAGCAGATCAAGTCACACATTGCCGACATCATGAACACAGGTGGCCGCTACGGTGGCGCGATCACAGCGGCCATGTTCCTGAAGGAGTTTGTGGGCGAAACGCCGTGGATCCATCTCGACATAGCCGGGCTTGCCTGGATTGACGATGCAAAAGCCTGGATTGCCAAGGGACCGAGCGGCGTAGGCGTGCGAAGCATTACTGAGTGGGTGCGAAGCTACGGAGCATAGGCGTACGCGCGGAGAGGAGTGCGGGCGAACCCCTCGCCGCGCAGATCTGCGCAGGCGAGCGTGCTATGCGGGCTGCAGGTCGCCTACCAGGTGCTCAAGAATTGCCTTGTTGAAGGCCGGAAGATCATCCGGCTTGCGGCTGGTGATCAGGTTGCCGTCGATAACCACCTGCTCGTCGACCCAGTTAGCGCCGGCGTTCGTCAAGTCTGTCTTGAGCGAGGGCCAGGAAGTCATGCGCTTGCCGCGAACCACTCCTGCCTCAATCAGCGTCCACGATGCGTGGCAGATAGCTGCAACCGGTTTGCCGGTCCTGAAAAAAGCCGCGACAAAGCGAACGGCATCTTCGTTCATGCGCAGCTTGTCAGGGTTCTGGACCCCGCCTGGCAACAGGAGCAGATCGTAGTCGACTATTTCCGCTGAGGACACAGGCTTCTCGACCGGCACGGTGTCCCCCCACTCGGTGAACTTCCACCCGCGGATGTCATCGCGTGAGAGCCCAATCACGTGCGTCCGCACGCCAGCTTCGTCCAAAGCCTTCTTGGGTTCGGTTAACTCAACCTGCTCAAAACCATCGGTTGCCAGGATCGCAACCCGTTTGCCGTGTAGATCACCAGCCATTGTTCTCCACCTTACCTGCCACTGTATTGTGGCCCTGCAGGGTAGGAGGGCGGATCGCGGCCGGGCGTTGCACACCCGTGATGCGACGGCTTTACATCACCTGCGGGATCTCAATGCCCAGGATGGCCAGCGCGCGGCTCATCTCCTGCTCCGCGATAGCCACGGTGGCCAGCAGCAGCGTCTTGCGTGTCTGGTCTGCTTCGGTCAGGATGTGGTGCTTGCGGTAGAAGGTGGAGAACTCCTGTGCGAGCAGGAAGGCGTGGCGGGCCAGGTGTGCCGGCTCGGCCGACTGGATTGCCTGCTCGAGCACCAGTGAGGTCTTGGACGCGCGAAGCCATACCTGCCAGATGCTGTCGCCCGCTTCGCCAGCGATGTGCGGCGCCAGATCCAGCGTGGCAGCACCAGCGAGGGCAGCTTCAGCCGACACCCCGGCTTTGCGGAAGATCGAACGTGTGCGCACGACAGCGTACTGCAGGTATGGCCCGGTCTCGCCCTCAAAGCTGAGTGCGTCCTTGAAGTCAAAGGCGATCACGGTGTTGCGCGTGAACTTGAGCATGAAGTAGCGCAGGGCGCCGACCGCGATCTGCTTAGCCGTTGTGTCTCGCTCCGCCTCTGCAAGCTCGGGATTGCGCGCGGCCACCTCTTCCGTGGTCGCGGCAACCAGGCGGTCGATCAGGTCATCGGCCTTGACGCCGAAGCCCTTACGGCCGGAGACCTCGATGTAGGTGCGGGTGCGATCCTCCTGGCTGATCTCGTAGCCGAGCTCGATGGCGCAGCGTGGCGTGAGCGCTACCATCTCGTAGGAGAAATGCGTATAGCGCGCAGCCTGGTCGGTGTAGCCCATGCCGCGCAGCGCTTCAATCACGTTCGCCTGCGGATCGGACTGGCGCGCGTCGATCACGTTGTAAATGGCCGCCGCGCCCCCGAAGTGTGGGTGCTCGCTCTCGGCGGCCGCATGGTCAAGATCGGCTGTCGTGATCCAGGCGTCGCGATCGGCGTAGTTGAAGAAAGGCAGGTAGCCGAAATCCTTGCCTTCAAGCAGGCCGAACTTCCACAGGTGGTAAGCGATGTCCTTGCCGACGTAGGTTACGGTGCCGTTGGAGCGGACGATGACCTTGGCGTCTTCGTCGGGCGCTGTATCGCAGGTCTGGCAGGCAGGCGGCGCCCCAACCCGGCGCATCACCCAGCAGCCCGTGTTTTTGCCTGCGGTCTCAAGGTAGAGAACGCCTGAGGACTTAAGCTGCGCAAAGGCTGCGTCCCAGAAGTGCAGGTGCAGGATCTCGCTCTCGCGCGGCAAAAGGTCGTACTCGATGCCTAGCCGAAGCATGGTTTCCAGATGCCGGCGCAGCACGGCTGTCGCAACCGCGTCACCGATGGCTGCCGTGTCGTTGCCCCCTTTTTCAATCGAGTGGAGCGTGTCGAGCCGGAGCTGTTTGCGAGCGGTGTTTTCTTCCGTGCCGCCGCTGGTGTACCACTGCGAAGTACGCGCGTAGAGATCCCAGCAGGCGTAGTCGATGCGCGTGTTCTCAGCGACGAGCGAGGCCATCCACGCAGCGACGCCGGCGCGGTCCAGCTGCTCAAGATGCATGAGGCCGACAACGATATCAGCGACCTGGACGCCGGTGTTGTCGATGTAGTTCTGCACGGCGACCCTGGTGCCGGTTGCGCGCAGCAGGCGGACAAACGTGTCTCCCAGGATGGCGTTGCGCAGGTGGCCTACGTGGGCGGCCTTGTTGGGGTTAATGCTGGTGTGCTCGACCAGCGCGTAATTGGCGCGTTCCAATGCTTCTTCGCCAGCGTCGGAGACGAGCGCGCGGATCACGGCTGCGCGATCGAGGCGAGCGTTGATGTACCCGGCTCCTGCTACTTCAAAGGAAGCAAAGCTTGGCAGGACCGACGGGTTCGCTGTGAGGGTTGCGACGAGTTCTTCGGCGATCTTGCGTGGCGCTTTGCGGAGCTTCTTCGCGAGTTCGAAAGCAACCGGCAGGGCGTACTCGCCAAAGCGAATCTCAGGGGGCTGCTCAACGGCGAGCGTGGCGTTGTCGATCTGGTGCTGTTGCAGAAGCAGGGAGCGTAGCTGCTCGACCAGCTTTCGTTGTTCTGTCTTATACACGCGCGGATGGGCCCCTTGATGACGATGGCCAAGTTTATCAGCCGGGGTTTGCGCCGGGCATGCGGCGTGGGAGGAGAGCAAGCGCAGATACTTTACTGCGTCCCAGGATGACCATCCGCTCGTTCAGGATGACCGTGGCCCTGTTGGGGTGACCATGCCCCCGTTCAGGGGTGACGACGCTCCTATTTCGGATGGCAGGCGCTTGGTCCACAGGCCAAGGCCCTGCCTAGCTCGCGGCGAGCAGCTCTGCAAGCAGCGCCGGGTCGATGTTGCTGCCGCTTACCACGGCCACCGCCTTCTGGTATGGAAGCAGCTCTGCCTGGTGGTAGAGCAGGGCTGCCGTGGTCACCGCGCCACTCGGCTCAGCGACCACGCCGGTTTGCCGGTAAATCACGCCGACAGCACGGCGGATCTCCGCTTCGGAGACGGTGAGTATCGTGTCCACGAAGGCGCGCACGTGCGCAAAGTTGAGCCTGCCGAGCGACTGGGTGCGCAGGCCGTCGGCCAGGGTGCGGCCGGTCAACTCCGCCGGCCAGGTCACGAGGCTGCCAGTTTTGAAGCTTTCAAAGGAATCGGCGGCAAGCTCGGGTTCGACGCCCACAACGCGCACTTCGGGCCGTTGATGCTTGATCGCGGCGGCGATACCGGAGAGCAGGCCGCCGCCGCTCACCGGGACCAGCACCAGGTCCACATCCGGCAGGTCGGCCAGGATCTCAAGGCCGCAGGTCCCCTGTCCCGCAATGATCGAGGGGTGATCGAAGGGCGGGATCATGGAGTAGCCATGCGCCTGCTCCAGCGCCTCAGCCACGGCCTTGCGCTCGGCGCTTGAGGTTGAGGACACCAGCACGATCTCGGCACCGAGCGCTGCGGTTGCTTCCCGCTTGATCAACGGTGCCGCCGCAGGCATGACGATCACCGCCTTTGCTCCCAGAGCGCGCGCCGCGTACGCCACCCCCTGCGCGTGGTTGCCGCTCGAGTAAGTGATCACGCCACGATGAAGCGCCTCGGCCGGAAGCTGGGCAACGGTGTTGTAGGCGCCACGCAGCTTGAAGCTGCCGATCGGCTGCGCGCCTTCATTCTTTAGAGAAACCTGCCCATGAACGTTGGGAGCCGCGAAAGGAACGAGCGGCGTTTGCACGGCGATGCCGGCGATACGCCTGTGCGCGGCTTCGATCTCAGGCAGGGTGACCAGGTGGTCTGTCATGCCTTGATCATAGAGCGCACCGGGAGTCCGATCGATGTGCGTGCGAGAGTGGCGTCGTGTCTCGGAGTCGTTGCGCCGGGCGCAGACATCTATAGTATGGCCGTAACCACAGTATCGCTGCTAACCATCGGATCCAACCTTATGCCGTTTGCGCTCCACTTCTTCCTCGCGCACGCTTACCTTGTCCTGTTTGTTTGGACAATGGTGGAGCAGTTCGGGGTGCCGATCCCGACCGCACCGCTGCTGCTTACCGTTGGCACGCTGACGGCGACGCACCAGCTGCGGCTGGCGCCGGTCCTGCTGGCTGTGCTACTCGGGAGCCTGGTAAGCGATGTGAGCTGGTACTTCCTTGGCCGGCGCTACGGTGGGGCGGTGGTGCGGTTCGTCTGCCGCTTCACGCCGCAGTCCACCGTGTGTGTGCAACGAACCGAGGGCTACTTTGGCAAGCACGGGGCCAACGCTCTTCTGTTCGCAAAGTTTGTCCCTGGACTCAGTACGATGGCAGGCGCGATCGCGGGGCAGACGCGGATGCGCCTGCAGACCTTTTTGGCCTTTGACGCTGTCGGCGTGCTGCTATGGGGGCTCAGCTTTACGGTGGGCGGCCGGTTTTTCGGCGATTTCCTCAAGCTGCATCCCCATGCGCTGGCCTGGTTTGCACACTTTGCCGTGTCGGTATTTCTCCTGCTGCTGGCAGGCTTTGTCGTCAATCGCATCCTGCAGCAGCGCCGGTCCATGGCCGAGATACGCACGGCGCGCCTCTCTGCGGTCGAGTTGCACACGATGCTCGACAATGGCGAAGAGGTGTACATCGTTGACCTGCGGCACCCGCTCGACTACCTGCCTGACCCTCGGACGCTCCCCGGAGCCGTGCTGCTCACACCCGATCGACTGGTCGAGTCCGGCTCGCTGATCCCACGAGACCGGGACGTGGTGCTCTTCTGCACCTGCCCCAACGAGGAAACGGCAGTAAGGATGGCCATGACCATCCGCAAAATGGGGGTGACGCGGGTGCGGCCACTGCTGGGGGGCTACGACGCCTGGAAGGACCTTGGTTACCCTTTGGTAACCATCAAGGGCGGGGAAGTCCCAACCGCGAACGTCGAGGCAGGATGACGCTTCGCCGGGGCGACAATGCCTGGTAATGCTGTGCTAATTTCAAACACAGTCGAGGAAACACTCCTGCATGGCTTGGACAGAGAGTTACCACTGTGACGTGTGCAACAAGGCCAAGAGCGAGGCTTCTGGAGACTGGTGGCTTGCGTGGCTGGACCAAATGCAGGTGGTGCCGGGCGACCCGACGCAACCGATGTTGAAGATGGCCGGCTGGCACCTGATCCTCGCCCACTCACCCGGGGTGATGCACCTGTGTGGCGCTCGTTGTGCGCAAACGTTGATGGATCGCTGGATGAACAAGGCGGCGGGGCACGAGGTCTAGCCTCGGGCCGATCTGCCAGGCCGGTCTGCACCGTGATTTGAACGCCTGAACGGCGCACTGCAGCTGGTAGCGCCCGGCGTGGAGGAAAGATTTCCGCAGCAAAACAGCCTTAGTTTTTTCTTCTATGATAAAAATTATCCAAGAGGTAATCGTATGGCACAGCAGAATGGAAACAGCGGACCTGGGGCATTTGACGCGGGATCTGACAAGCCGAACCCGACATTGACTTTGAACAACGGCAAGCCCGTTGGCGACAACCAGAACTCCCTGACCGCCGGACGGCGTGGGCCAGTGCTGCTCGAAGACTACCTTCTCTTTGAGAAGATGGCGCAGTTTAACCGCGAGCGTGTACCCGAGCGGGTTGTGCACGCCAAGGGCTCGGGCGCTTTCGGCAAGTTTACGGTCACCCACGACATTTCGCAGCACACCACGGCGAAGCTCTTCTCGAAGGTGGGCAACACGTGCGAGACCTTCGCGCGCTTCTCTACCGTTGGCGGCGAGAAGGGTTCAGCCGACACGGCGCGTGATCCACGCGGCTTCGCGGTGAAGTTTTATACCGAAGAAGGTAATTGGGACATGACCGGCAACAACACGCCGATCTTCTTTATTCGCGATCCTCTCAAGTTTTCTGATTTCATCCACACGCAGAAGCGCGAGCCGCAGACCAACCTCAAGTCGGCAACGATGATGTGGGACTTCTGGTCGCTGTCGCCCGAGGCGCTGCACCAGGTCACCATCCTGTTCTCCGATCGCGGCATCCCCGATGGCTACCGGCACATGAATGGTTATGCCTCGCACACCTTCTCGCTGATCAATGCGCAGGATGAGCTGGTCTACGTCAAGTGGCACTTCAAGACCAAGCAGGGCATCAAGAATCTCGATCCGAAGAAAGCCGAAGAGTTGGCCGGCTCCGATCCTGACTACTCGCAGCGCGACCTCTTCCACGCGATCGAGAAGGGTGAGTTTCCGCAGTGGACCGCTTTCATTCAGGTCATGCCGGAAGAGCAGGCAATCAGCTATGACAAGTTCGATCCGTTCGATCTGACCAAGGTCTGGCCGCATGGTGACTTTCCGCTGATTGAAGTAGGCGAGCTTGAACTGAACCTGAATCCGCAGAACTATCACCAGGATGTCGAGCAGTCGGCGTTCAACCCGGTCAACATTGTGCCTGGCATGGGCTTCTCGCCGGACAAGATGCTGCAGGCCCGCCTGGTCAGCTACCCTGACGCGCATCGCTACCGCATTGGCACCAACTACGAGACGTTGCCCGTCAACCGGCCGCACGTGGCACCCGTGCGCAACTACAACCGTGATGGCGCCATGCGCTTTGACGGCAATATGGGCAGCCTGCCGAACTACGAGCCGAACAGCTTTGGCGGACCGAAGCAGGATGAGGCGTATCGGGATCGGCCGATCAAGCTCTCGGGCGAGCCGGCGGCGCGCTATGACCATCGCGAAGGCAACGACGACTACACGCAGGCCGGCAACCTCTTTCGCATGATGAGCGAGGATCAGAAGAACCTGCTATGCGAGAACATCGCAGGCAGCCTGGGGCAGACACCAGTTCGCATCCAGGAGCTGATGCTTACGCACTTTGAGAAGGCGGATGTGGATTACGCGAAGCGTATCCAGAAGTTCCTGGTCGAGAACGAGCACCCCGAGTTCTCGCACGGGCCGACTGAAGCTGATTCCGAGCTGCGGTTGCAGGAGAAGTAAAAGCAAGCCAAACCGCCCGGCGGTCGGCGGTTGTTTGGTGACGTGTAGACCACGCCTACGGCGTAAACATCAAGGCTCCCCCGATGGTTCGATGGGGGAGCCTTGATGTTTATAGCGCAAAGGGCGTCTGCCCGGGCGGCAGGTCCCGCCAGCCGCGCGGGCGGTTTGCTTTGTAGACTTAGGGCAGGAGCAACTGTGGCATACAGAGATTTGCGCGAGTGGGTGCGAACGCTCGAAAGGGCGGGTGAGTTGAAGCGGGTCGGCGTGGAGGTCGATCCGATCCTCGAGATTGCGGAGATCACCGATCGCGCATCGAAGGCGGGCAAGCGTGGAGGCAAGGCTGGTGGGCCGGCGCTGCTCTTTGAGAAGGTAAAAGGCTATCCAGGCGCTCGGGTGCTGATGAACCAGTTCGGCTCTGAAGCCCGCATGAAGCTTGCCCTGAACGTCGACTCGCTTGATGACGTGGCAGGACGGATTCGCGCGCTGTTGGAGATGAAGTCGCCGGAAAGCTTGATGGAGAAGCTCAAGCTGCTGCCGACGCTTGCGGAATTTGGCAAGTTCTTCCCGAAGACGATTGCGAGCAGGGACGCGGCTTGCAAGGAAGTCGTGAAGATTGGCAAGCGCGGGGACGTGATCGACGTGCTGCAGTTCCCCGTACTGCAGTGCTGGCCTATGGACGGTGGCCGCTACATCACGCTGCCTTGCGTCGTCACGCGGGACCCAAAGACCGGCAAGCGGAACGTTGGCATGTACCGCATCCAGGTGTACGACGGGCAGACGACCGGGATGCATTGGCAGCGGCAAAAGAATGCAGCCGAGCAGCTGCGCGACCGGATGCGCGCCCAGGCCGGCAACGCCGCCGAGCGCGTGGCGCAGATGGCTGAGACGGCCGGTGGGACTGTGGCCCGGCCGCATGCGCCTGCGTCTCGAAGGGTCGCCGCACCACCGTCGGTGACCTACACAAAGCAGTTGACCGACCGCCTGGAAGTTGCGGTAGCCATCGGCACTGACCCTGCGACTACTTTCTCGGCGATCGTGCCTGCGCCACCCGAGGTGGAGGAGTACATCATCGCCGGCTTCCTGAGGCAAAAGCCGCTGGAACTGGTCAAGTGCGAGACGGTAGATCTCGAAGTTCCGGCCCATGCCGAGATCGTCCTCGAAGGCTTTGTCAAGCTCGACGAGCTCCGCACCGAGGGCCCGTTTGGTGACCACACCGGCTTCTACACCATGGAGGATGAGTACCCGGTCTTTCACATCACGGCGATCACGCACCGCAAGGACCCGATCTACGCGGCAACGATTGTCGGCAAGCCGCCCATGGAGGATGCCTGGATGGGCAAGGCGGTTGAGCGCATCTTCCTGCCGCTCATGCGCCTCACGCTGCCAGAGATCGTCGACATCAACCTACCCGTCGAGGGCGTGTTTCATAACCTGATGGTGGTGTCGATACGCAAGAGCTATGCGGGCCACGCACGCAAGGTGATGAACGGCATCTGGGCGCTGGGCCAGGCTATGTTTACCAAGTGCATCGTCGTGGTGGATGAGGATTGCGATGTGCAGGACCTTGGCGAAGTGACGCTGCGCACAGCGAATAACATCGACCCGGAGCGCGACATCCAGTTCACGCTGGGTCCGGTGGACTCGCTGGACCACGCCTCGCGGCTGCCAAACTACGGATCGAAGATGGGCATCGATGCGACGCAGAAGTGGCCAGCAGAGGGCTTCACGCGGACCTGGCCGCCGATGATCGAGATGGACGCTGCGACCACGGCGCGGGTAGACGCGATCTGGAAGAAGCTCGGCATCGAGTAAGCGCGAGCCCCCTTTCTCGGGAAGCCAGACCTGCCGTTTAGGCCGATGGCGCTTAGCACCAAAGATAAAGGCTCTCCCAAAGAGGTAGGGAGAGCCTTTTCTTCAAGCCGCAGGCGCGGTATACCCGTCACGAAGTGGATTGGCTCCCGCCTGGGGGATCTTGTTTTCAGTGCGGTAGCGCGTCTTCCGGAAACTGCGGAATGCCGAAGTGGCCGCGAAGGTGGAGCAGGTCTAACGTGCTCAGGTTGCCGGAGACGGTAATCAGGTTCAGCGTGGTGGGGCCAGCCAGCAGGATGGTCGCCCCCGCCAGGTTCACGCCGTGCGTGTCCAGCCAGACGTCCGTGTGGTTCGCCGACTCACCGGCAAGGCCTGGCTCTTTTTGCGTTGTGGAGACATGCTTGAGTCCCAGCGCGCTGTACTGCGCGCGAATGCTGTCAAGCAGCGCCGGGTCGCAGGGGCGTTGTGAGGGGAATCGGTAAAGGTGCACGGCTACCCCGTCAACACGGGAGATGGCCTGGCGGATCGGGTCGTCTGCCCCGTAGAGGTTGCCGGCAAGCCCGAGCATGGTGCGATCGAGCGTGAAATCCGTGTGCCAGACAGATTGCTGGGCGAGTGCCGCCATGCCAGGCGGCGTCCACTGCAGGGCCGAGGGAGGCGGTGGTGCCGACGGCGCCGACGGTGCAAAGCTGTTTGCCTGGGCGCGCGCAGGGCCGGAGCACAGGAGGGCGAAGCTGAGCAGCGTGGTAGCGGCGATGGAGCGGAACAAGGATGGGTACATGCGGCCCCTCGGACTTTCCCTCTGTTAGACACGCTTTGCGCTGGGTTGTTGCTCCTACTCTGCGGATTTGAGCTCGAGCTTAACCAGGTTGTGCACCGAACGCGCAGGGTGCCTGTCCTCGCTCACGATGAGCTGGAATGGACCCTGCTTCACGTCGAGCGGTTTGCCGGCAAGCTGGTCGACGACCAGAATCTGTCCAGGGTGGAAGACGGGTTCTGCTTCGGCGAGAGCGATCACTGCCTTGTACCCGTCAGAGCCTGTAGCAACGACGTACTCGGAGAGCGCCTTGCCGTGGACGTCTTTGCCGGTCGGCGCGCCGACACTCTCAAGCAACGAAACCAGTGGCACGCCCGAGTAGGTTTCGCTGGCGTGCGTGTGTCCATTTTCAACGGTTACCGTCTGGTGAGGCATCGCAGCCAGCATATCGCCGGTGAGGACGCTTTGGATCGTAGGGCCGATGAGAGCGAGCGTGGCGCCGGACGGTGGGATGACAGCTGCGCCTGCTGTGGACGATTGCGAGCCCGGAGCCTGGGGCCGCTCAAATGCGATCGGGTCAGAGACGGCGACGACACCATTGCCAACATCCCCCGGCGGCAGAGTGATGGTGACCTTTGCTGGAGCAGGCCTGGTGAGGGGCCGCGTCACCGTTTTGAAGCCGGGAGCTTGCGCGGAGAGCACGCTGGCGTCGCAGAGCCACATCTCCGCAGCGCCGTCCAGGCCCTTCACGGCTGCAGCAGGCCGCTCGGTCCTGTGGACGGTGGCGCCGGGGATCCTGGCACCAGAGGGATCGCTCACGAGCACGTTCATCGAGCAGGAGGGGGAGTTTTGGCCTAGGCCATTGAGGCTGCTGCCCGCCAGGAGCAGCAAGGTCGCTAAAGCAGCGGACACCGGTCGCGACATCTTTGTTTCCTCCGTCAAACGCAGGGCCGACGGCGCGTCTTAGCGGCATCGTATACTAGCAGCATGTCGATTGTGCGCAACATCGCTGGCATAGCCAAGGGCATGAGCATCACCTTCAAGGAGATGTTTGAGCCGACCGAGGTGGAAAACTATCCGGACGGCCCCGGGCCAAATAAGGGCGCAGTCTTCCAGGAGCGATTCCGCGGAGCGCACGTGCTGCAGCGGGATGAGAATGGCCTCGAGAAGTGTGTTGCCTGCTTCCTGTGCGCGGCCGCCTGCCCGGCAAACTGCATCTACATTGAAGCTGCTGAGAATACGGCTGAAAAGCGTATTTCCAGCGCCGAGCGGTACGCGAAGGTGTACAACATCGACTACAACCGGTGTATCTTTTGCGGCTACTGTGTCGAGGCTTGCCCCACAGACGCCATCACGCATGGGCATGGCTTTGAGCTTGCGTCGTTGAACGCGACCAGCCTGGTGATGCGCAAGGAAGACATGTTGACTCCGAACCTGGGCTTGCCTGGCGGCGTGAGCGCGCATGCAGACTCGGTGAAGTAAGGGATCCGGAGGTTGATATCCGGATCACAGCGGCGGCCTTCTGGCTGCCGCTTTTCTGTTGGGCGCAAGCATCCAAGCGGCGAGGGAGAACGGCATGGCATCGGTACGAGTATTTGCACGGATCAAGGCACAGGCAGGCAAGGAGCAACAGGTTCGCGAGCACCTGCTCGAACTCGTGAAGGCGACGCGGGGACAGGATGCGGTCGAGCTGTATGAGCTGTTCGAGACAACGGATGGCGGCGAGTTTATCTTCAGTGAGCAGTATGCCTCGAGCGAAGATTTTGCTGCGCACACGAACTCGGATCACTTCAAAGCAGCGCTTGCCGCCGTACAACCGATGCTTGAGGAAGAGATGACCGTGTGGTCCGTGGACCCGGTCGAGCCCGTGCTGTAGCGGAGGTCCTGCATGAGCCCAGAGGGGGCGCTACCAGCTTCAACGCTCGGTGAGGTCCGCCGAGGAGCAAGTGCTCTAGAATGAGAAGAGGCGTAGTTGCGAGGCGCGCCACACATACTATGCCCGACTTCCTGGAAATACTTTCACGGCGCGTCATCGTCTATGACGGCGCCATGGGCACCAACATCCAGACGCACGCACCCACAGTGGACGATTACTGGGGGAAAGAAGGCTGCAACGAGTTACTGGTCCTGAGCCGGCCGGAGATCATCCGTTCGATCCATGCGAGTTTTTTCGAAGCCGGGTGTGACGTTGTCGAGACCAATAGTTTTGGGTCGACCCGTGTGGTGCTCGACGAGTACGAACTGGGCGCGCAGACGCACGAGCTGAACTTCGCTGCAGCGCGGCTGGCCAAAGAGGTAGCGCAGCAGTACTCAACTGCTGAAAAACCGCGCTTTGTTGCAGGCTCGATCGGGCCGACGACCAAGCTGCCGTCGCTGGCCCATATCACCTATGACGCCATGGCAGAGATGTATCGCGAGCAGGCCTCGGCGCTGATCGAGGGTGGCGTTGATCTTCTGCTGATAGAAACCTGCCAGGACATGCTACAGGGCAAGATCGCGCTGGCTGCCTGCCAGGATGCCATGCGTGAGGCCGGGCGCAGGCTGCCGATCCAGATGCAGGTGACACTCGAGGCAACCGGGACGATGTTGCTTGGTTCCGAGATCGGCGCAGCGCTGGCGGTGGTCGAGTGTTTTGATCCGGATGTGATCGGCCTTAATTGCGCGACCGGCCCTGCCGAGATGAACGACGCCGTACGCTTTCTCTGCCAGAACTCGACCCGGCCGGTGAGCGTGCTCCCAAACGCGGGCCTGCCTCAAAACGAGGGGGGCGTAGCCGTGTACAAGTTGACACCGGCAGAGCTGGCCGCGCACCACCGCCGGTTTGTCACCGAGTACGGGGTGCAGGTCGTCGGCGGCTGCTGCGGGACAACGCCCGAGCACCTGCGCGCGGTGTGCGAGGCGGTCAAGGATGCGGTGCCTGCGCGTCGGGAGGTCAGGCCGCAGGGCATGGCCGCGAGCGCGTTTGCCGCGGTGCCACTCGAGGTGGATGGGCAGCCCGTTATCGTAGCGGAGGAGATGAACACGACCACGCGCGTGGCGCACTTTCGCGACATGGTGCGCAAGGGCGACTACGACGGCATCCTCGCGATGGCCAAGCGCCTGGCGGCCGAAGGCTCGCAGATGCTTGACCTGTGCTGCGCCATCGTTGGCGAAGACGAAAAGGCGTACATGAACGGGGTGCTCGAGAAGATTGCCACGCGGGTGACAGCGCCGATCCTGATCGACTCGACGGAAGCCGATGTGGTCGAAGAAGCGCTGAAGCGCGTGCCCGGCAAACCCGTAATCAACTCCATCAATCTCGAGGACGGTGAAAAGCGCACGAGCATGGTGTTGCCAATGGCCAAGCGTTACGGCGCCGCGGTCATTGCCCTGACGATTGACGAAGACGGCATGGCACTTACTGCGGATAAGAAGGTTGCGGTCGCCAGGCGTATCTACGAGATGGCTGTTGAACGGTATGGATTGCGCGGCGAGGATATTATCTTTGATCCCCTTACGCTGCCTATTTCAACCGGCCAGGAGGATTACCGCAGCGCAGGCGTGGAGACGCTGGAAGCAGTGCGCAGGATCAAAGAGGAGTTACCAAAAGCCAAGACGATCCTCGGCGTGAGTAACATCAGCTTTGGTTTAAATGCCTATGCGCGGCGCGTGCTCAACAGCGTCTTTTTAAAAGAGGCGGTGGATCGAGGACTGGACGCTGCCATCGTCAATTACGCCAAAATCTACCCGCTCTACAAAATTCCTGAGCGCGAGGTAGAGCTGGCGCGCAAGCTGATCTTCGAGGACAGGAGCGAAGGCGACCCGCTGCAAGGTTACATGGCCTACTTTGCGACGCTCGATGGGTCGGCGGTTGAAGAGGTGGCTGTTGCTGAAAACCTTCCGCTGGAGGACAAGCTGAAGCAGCTGATCATTCGCGGCGAGCGCTCGCTCGGCCAGGGTGAGGAGAAGCAGTCGCTTGAAGATGTAATCGATGCGGCGCTTGTCACCTATACGCCGCTTGAACTGATCAACACTGTCCTTCTCGACGGCATGAAGACCGTAGGTGAGCTGTTTGGCGCGCGCAAGATGCAGCTACCCTCGGTGCTCGACTCTGCTGCCGTGATGAAAGCAGCGGTGGCCTATCTCGAGCCAAAGATGGAGCGCGTGGAGGGTACACAGAAGGGAACTATTGTGCTCGCGACCGTCAAAGGTGACGTGCATGATATTGGCAAAAATCTCGTGGATATTATCCTTTCTAATAACGGTTACAAGGTTGTCAACTTAGGAATCAAGCAGCCGGCTGACGTGATCATCAAGGCCGCGCAAGAGCACAAGGCAGATGCGATCGGGCTAAGTGGTCTGCTTGTTAAATCGACGCTCGAAATGAAGTATGTCATCCAGGACCTGGAGCGGCTCGCGATGACTACTCCCGTCATCTGCGGTGGTGCTGCGCTGACACGCAAGTATGTCGAACAGGATCTGCGCCAGGAGTATTCCTCGGCTGTCTTTTACGCGGAAGACGCATTCGCCGGCCTGCATGTAATGAGCGATTTGACGGCCGAGGCCGAGACACGAGACAAGCGGCTGCATGAGGGAAGCACCGTGAAGGTGTACCCGCAGGCAGTGGCCGCAGCGGCTGCTGCCGCGCTGCTGCCGGTCGTAGAGGCAGGCACCGAGCGTTCTGCATCCATCCTGCCGGAGCTTGTGACGCCGCAGCCGGGTTTCTACGGCGTCCGGGTAAAGAAGGATTTCAATCTCGACCAGGTGTTCAGCTACATCAACGAGACAGCGCTGTTCAAGAATCAGTGGCAGCTGAAGACCGCCTCGGCAACCGATTACCTGCGGCTCGTGGAGCAAAAATATCGTCCTATCCTCGGCGACTTAAAGGCAGAGATCAAGGCGAAGGATTGGTTTGAGCCGAAGCTGGTATATGGATTCTTCCCCTGCCAGGCCGATGGCAACGAGGTAGTGGTGTACTCGGCAGAGACTGCCACGCAACCGGACCGCGCGAAAGAAGAGCTGCGTATCCACTTTCCGCGGCAGCGAGAAGGGCGCAAGCTCTCGATTGCAGACTACTTTCACCCTAAATCCTCCGGCCTGATGGATGTCATAGGCTTTTCCGTCGTGACCATCGGCGACCGGGCGAGCGAAGAGACCAAGAAGCTCTTCGACGGCGGCGACTTCACCCGTTACCTCTATGTTCACGGGCTGGGAGTTGAGACTGCCGAGGCGCTGGCTGAGCTCTCCCACAAGTTGATTCGCGAGGAGCTGGGAATCGCAAACCAGGATGCGCCCGAGGTGCGGGACCTGTTTCACCAGAAGTATCGTGGGTCACGCTACTCCTTCGGGTATCCAGCTTGCCCGAACCTGGAGGACCAGGTGAAGATCTTTGATCTGCTGCATCCCGAGGAAAATATCGGGGTGCGCCTGACGGAAGGTTTCCATTTGGAACCAGAGCAAAGTACAAATGCCCTCATCGTGCATCATCCCCAGGCCAAGTATTTTGTCGTCTAATCAAAAGTGACCTGCTAGCGAAAATGTTAGTTCTGCCAAGCCGGGTCTGGTATGCTTCACGCGTGCCAGAAGAGAAAGCCAATATCCTGCATGTTTGTGGTCGCGATAAC
>CAZZYO010000015.1:0-46388 GCA_964658255.1 Candidatus Babeliales bacterium | reverse complement strand
ATGGTCTTGATGAGCAGGCTCGGGTGGCTGCGCAGCAGATACGATTTAAGCCAGCCACCCGGGACGGCAAGGCTGTTGATCAGGTCAGCCTGATCCATATCGCCTTCCAGCTAGCATGATTGACGTCGCTGGGGCCAGCCAGGCTGCACATGTATTTCCCAGGCTGGATAGCTGCCAGCCCGATACGGAATTAGAAGCGTGGCGGCACTGGTGCCGGCCCCGACAAGGGAGTTTGAGCTATGTTTGCGCGTAAATGGTGGGTAGCAGCACTCGGTTTGTCGCTTGCGATTGCTCCGGCGTTCGCCAGGAAAGAAAAGAAGGCACAGTTTGTTCCGCTTACCCCGGACCAGACCGAGCTGCTTACCCGTGCCATGGCGCGCGAGAAGGTCACCGTCAAGGAGATAGCCAAGCACACGCCTGTTGTGCAGACCTACATCCAGAATCTCAAGCCTGACCCGATCGAGTACGAGGTTCCGGTATCAGACCAGTACATCATCGGCCGCGTCGACTTCGGCAAGACCTTTGGCGATGAACAATATGACGCGCGGGCAACCCACCGCGGCCTGCTGCACGGGTCCCTGAGCTATGTGACAGGCCTGACGAAGGCCTTTGAGTTGAGCTACTCGCCGACCGGCTTTATGGACATGATGTTCATCGACCCGGTCAGCTTTGATCAGCAACATTACGAGTTTTCGTTTGTACGGCGTGAGTTCCTTGGTTCGGTCAGGACCACCGTTTTTGATGTCCGTCCGAAGGCGAGGACAGGGGCCGGCCGTTTCTTTGGGCGCATCTGGGTCGAAGACCAGGAAGGTAACATCGTTCGCTTCAACGGAACCTACTCCAATAACGCGAACGATGAAGAAACCCACTACTATCATTTCGACAGCTGGCGCTCCAACCTGCAAGAAGGCGTCTGGCTTCCAGCCGTGATCTATGTTGAGGAGAGCGACAAAGCAGCCGCGGCCAAGGCCAAGGGCTTCCGTGCGCAGACGCAGTTCTGGGGCTACTCGCTCAAGCTGCCGAACACCGCTTCTGACAGCGCCACCATGCAGATTGAGAATGCGCAGGATCAAAGCGAGAACTCGCAGGACGTAAACCCGCTGCAGGCGCAGCGCCTCTTCGTCACACAGGCCGAGAACAACGTGCTCGACCGCCTGGTCCAGGCTGGGCTGATCGCGCCCCCCTCAGATTTCGACAAGGTACTTGAAACTGTCGCCAACAACATTGTGATCGGCAACAACCTGACCCTGCCATCCGACCTGCACTGCCGTGTCATGCTGACCCAGCCTCTTGAGTCGCTGGCCATTGGCAACACCATCCTGCTCTCGAAAGGACTGGTCGACGTGTTGCCGACAGAAGAGGATCTGGCAGCGGTGCTGAGCTTCGAGCTTGCACATATCGTCCTCGGCCACCACATCGATACACGCTACGCTTTCAACGACCGCCTGCTCTTCCCCGATCAGGCCGCCTTCGAACGCATCACGATGAACCACAACGACGTTGACAACGCGGCTGCCGCGAAGAAGGCGATCGAGTTCTTCTCAAACTCCGTCTACAAAGACAAGGCAGGCAGCGTCGGCCTCTTCTTTGCACAGCTTCAGGTACGCGAAAAGCAGCTCACCTCCCTGCTCTCGCCTCGGCTCGGTGACGCGCTGATCAAGCCCGACGGAACCCCGTGGCTTGTTGACCTCGGCAAAGGCGCTCCCAAGCTTGACGTCAACAACATGACCCAGATCGCCGCTCTCCCCATCGGCAGCCACCTCAAGACAGATCCCTGGAATGACAAGGTTCTGGCGTTGAATGCGAAGATGCCCGTGCTGCTCAACGCGGGCGACAAACTACCATTCGCGCTTACACCGGTTTACCTCCGTCTGCAGCGCTACCAGGCACAGACTGCTCTACCCGCAGATGCGGCCCCTCAGGCCGTCCCCACCACGCCCCCGGCCGGGACTGGCCAGGCTACCGCCACGCCAAGCGATCCATCTGGCACAACGAGCGGGCAAACCGCAGCAGCACCGACAGCGGCTCCACAGTAGAAGAGCAGGGCTGGGTGTGTTGACGGCGCCTGGCCTGCCTGGTGCCTATGCAGGTAACAAGAGGCGATGAAAGATGTGGATGTTGAAGCGTATCTGCGTACTGCTTGCCGGATGGGCAGCACTCACCCTGCCCTCGTACGCACAGGTGGCTCGTGCTGTGGATGGCGCAACGCCGCACCTGTGGGTCGGCGCGGAAGGGTCCTACTACAAACCTGACTGGGGATTCGTGAGCCTGCCCGGCTTTGGCTTTTATGCTGACTACACGCGAGGCCGGTTTGGGCTGGAGGGTGAAGCCCAATTTCTCGACCTGAACAAGCCAGGCGGGTTGACTGAGAAGAGCTTCCTCGGTGGTCCCTACTTCAGGGTCTACCAGCGCCGGCGCCTGTCATTCAGCGTCAAGGTACTCGCCGGAGCGGGACTTGTGAACTACACTGGGGGCATCGGCTATGGGAGCTATCTTGAGTTTGCGCCGCGGGGTGACGTGGAGTACCGGCTCGGTCCTCGCTTCAAGCTGCGTGGCGGGTACGAGCACCAGTTTATGCCAAGTGCTCCGGGGCTCCCTGACGTGCCGAGCCGCGGACTTACACCGCATGGCATCAGCGTAGGGCTGGCCTATCACGTTTTCTAGCACCTTCGTGCATCACGCGAACGACATGCACCTGACCAACGAGTAAAGCAAAGGCCTTGCGCAAGCAAGGCCTTTGTGTTCCCAAGCCATGAGGGTTAGAAGTGGTATGCGACGCCGATGACCGGGTTGCTGATGTTGAAGTACCTTCCAGTACGAAGGAACAAGCCAGGCGCACTAAAGTCTGGAGTCTTCACGATAATCCCGCGGTACTCCGCACGGATATCAAAGCTTGGGCTGAGTTCATAGGCCACGCCGCCGCCGTAGGGGATGCCGATCTCCGTATTGCTCTTCAAACCCTGGTAGTTGGTCTTCTTGTCGTTGACCACGCCAAAGACATAACCACCGATGCCGCCCTCGGCAAACGGATAGAAGTTCTTGTAGGAAAAGGCGCTGTAGACGAACTCGGTCGAGAACTCCTGGAACTGTGTGTGGATCCGAACACGGGCGTCTACATTCGTGTTGAACTTGAAGGTGTCGCGATCCCACCCGTAGTTCGCCTCCAGCGCCGAGTGCGGCGTCACCATGTAGCGGTAGCTGGCCAGCAACCCTTCACCTACAGTTGACGTCTCGTGCACAGCGTTCGCGTTTACATCACGCGGGAACAGGCCTGCCCCGCTCACACTGGCATCCATACGGCTTTCCTGCGCACGCCCCGTGGCTGCCATCAGCGGCAGGCAGGCTAGAAACAGCATCCATTTCTTCATTCGTCCGTGAACCCTCTTGCCTGCCCGACTCCGGTCGCAGGCGTCCGCCCTTAGGGCTTTTAGAATCATCCGGGGCCGCCGTTGTTCGTCAGCCGCCCCACGCCCCATTGTAACCGTGCCGTTGCCCTTAGGTGGCGACCGGCCCGGATTTCGCAGCGCTCGCTTTCAGATTCGCCATCTCGCCACGGGTATTGAACTCTTTCCACCTGTTTGGACAGGCGCAGGTAGGAGAAGTAAGCGACCCGAGCCATCCGGCCCTCAATGTGACTCGCGCTCAAACAGGTAAGGCTGGCCGCGGTCCGCCGCCTGAGTCTCCAGAACCTTGAGCAAGGCTCGCGCCGCGTGCGATAAAGTACTCTGCCTGCGGTAGGCGATCCACAACCGGCGCCGGTTGCCAAGCTCCGGCACCCGGACTGCCACCAGCTCACCGCGCGCAACCTCTTGCTGCACGGCCAATCCGGGCAGGATCGCCACCCCCGCGCCCATCGCCACAAAACGCTTGATTGCCTCAAGCGAAGGCAGCTGCACCCCGGTATGCAAGGGGGTCTTGTAGCGCTCAAAGAGTTCCGTGATCTGCCTCCGCAGCGGTGACTCGACGCTGTGCCCGATAAAGTTCTGCGCGCCCAGCTCGACCACCGAGACACTTGCCTGGCCGGCGAGAGGGTGTCGCGTATCGACAACAAAGGCGACATCGTCCTCGTAAACACACACGGCGTCGAGTGCTTCCTGCTCCGGGCGAAACGAGAGCACGCCGAGCTCGATCGACCGCTGCATGATCTCGTCGGGAATACGGCTTGCAAGCGAGCGCTGGACATAAATGCTGATCTGCGGGCAAGCCTGGCGGTAGGTTCCCAGGCATGGCAGAAGGAAGTGCGACGTGTACTCATTGGCTGCAACCGTCAGGCGCCCCCGTGCCAGCGATCGCAGCTCATCCACTGCCGCCGCGGCCTCCCCGCGCAAGTGCAGCAGCCGCTCCGCGTACCCGCGAAGCACCTCGCCGGCAGCAGTCAGCGTCCCGTCACGGGCGTAGCGCTCAAAAAGCCGCTCGCCCAGCTCTTCCTCCAGTCGACGCATCGTCTGGCTGACAGCAGGTTGGGTCCGGTGCAGCCGCACAGCAGCGCGCGAGAAGCCACGTTCTTCCACAATGGCGAGAAATGTCTCCAGCTGCGTTAAGTCCATAAGCTTACCGTTCTTTTCCACCACCCTGCAGACGTTCTATAAGCTTTTATTATCATATGTGGTGACATTTACGCCTTGAATAATGAAGTTGATCCTGTCACACTCCACCCATACCTGAGCTTTAGGTGAGGAACAGGAATACATGCAGAACCAGTTGCTCTTTTTCGACACGACGCTCCGCGATGGCGAGCAATCGCCCGGCTGCAGCATGACCCGAGCGGAAAAGCTGCGCCTGGCGCATGCCCTCGCGGACCTTGGCATCGACATCCTGGAGGCCGGGTTCGCGATCTCGTCAGATGGTGACTATGCGTCGATTGAGGCTGTTGCGGCAGAGGTGAAGGGGCCGGTGATTGCTTCGCTGGCACGTGCCCGGCGGCTCGATATCGAGCGCGCCGCCGGATCGATTGAACAGGCGCCGCGCCCGCGCATTCACACCTTTCTTGCATCCTCTGACATTCACCTGGAATTCAAGTTGAAGATGACCCGCGAGCAGGCGCTTGCGCAGGTGGGCGAGATGGTCACGCTGGCACGCACCTATGTGGACGATGTGGAGTTTTCCGCTGAGGACGCGACCCGCACCGAGACCGGCTACCTGTGCCAGATGATCGCGATCGCGATCGCTGCAGGCGCGACCACGATCAATCTTCCGGACACGACCGGCTACTCAACGCCAGCCGACTACGCGGCGATGTTTCGCGCGGTGCGGGAGCAGGTGCCCGGCGTCGAGCAGATTACGCTTTCGACGCACTGCCATGATGACCTGGGCCTTGCAGTCGCGAACACCGTGGCCGGCATTGAGGGAGGCGCGCGGCAGGTGGAATGCACCATCAACGGCATTGGCGAGCGTGCAGGCAATGCGGCGCTTGAGGAGATTGCGGCCCTGCTCAAGGTGCGTGCCGACCGCTACGGCGTGACCAATCGCATCGCGCTGGAAAAGCTTTATCCCGTCTCACAGTTGCTGGGTGAGACGATCTCCTTCCGCCCTGCGCCGAATAAAGCGATCGTCGGCGAAAACGCGTTTGCGCACGAAGCAGGCATCCACCAGCACGGCATGCTGGCCAATCCGCTTACCTACGAGATCATGACGCCCGCTTCCGTCGGGCAGCCAGCACATCGCTTTGTGCTGGGCAAGCACTCGGGGCGCGCGGCGATGCGATCGCGCCTGGCAGAGCTCGGCTATGCCTTATCCGTTAGCCAGCTCGAAAGCGCTTACGCAGCGTTTACCGAGCTGGCAGATCGTAAGAAAGCAATCTACGACCAAGACCTGCTCAACCTGGTCGCGCACCATCAAAAGGCAGCTGAGCAGGTGCCGGTGAGTTCCTAAGGTGCAAGGCCAAGCAGAACGACTGCAGCAAACACCGCAGCGCTTCTCGAGGAGACAATGGTTCATCCTGAGCAACGCAACGGAAGTTTTTCATCCTGACATAGCAATGACTGCTGGTGACCGTAGCGAAGAGAGTTGTCATCCTGAGCATAGCGATCGATTTACGATCGACTTAAACTGCAACCTTGGCGCGCACCTGGAGAGCATAAGTAACAGATGAAGTTACACATCACAGTCGTGGCAGGCGACGGGATCGGCCCTGAGGTCACTGCGCAGGCTTTGCGCGTGTTGGACGCAGTTGCCAAGCAGGGTGGACACGCGTTCACCTATGCGCATGAGTTAATTGGCGGCGCGGCGATTGATGCTCACGGCAGCCCGCTCCCGCAGGCGACCTTAGACGCTGCGCTCGTCTCTGATGCGGTCTTCCTTGGCGCGGTCGGCGATAACAGGTTCAACAACCTGCCACCGGGTAAGCGGCCCGAGGCGGGTCTGCTTGCGATCCGCGCAGGGCTCGGCGGCTTTGCCAACCTGCGGCCTGCGTTTGCGCACACGGCGCTCGCGCATAATTCTCCGCTACGACCTGAGGTCACGGCGAACACCGACATTCTTTTTGTGCGCGAACTACTTGGCGGCCTTTATTTTGGCCAGCCGCGTGAGTGGAACCGCGAGCAGAACGAAGCATGGAACACGATGCGCTACACACGGGACGAGATCGTGCGCGTAGCCCGCGTCGCGTTTGATCTCGCCAGCAAACGGCGTAAGCGCCTTACCTCGGTAGACAAGGCGAATGTGCTTGAGGTCTCGCAGCTGTGGCGCGCGACGGTCACCGAGGTCGCGCACGACCACCCGGACGTTACCGTCGATCACGAGTACGTGGACGCCTGTGCCATGCACCTGATGAACAAGCCGACGCGCTTTGATGTCATCCTCACCGAAAACCTGTTTGGCGACATTCTCTCGGACGAAGCTGGCGTCATCACTGGATCGCTGGGCGTCCTTCCTTCGGCAACGATCGGCGGCAAGGTCAACCTGTATGAGCCAGTCCACGGCTCAGCGCCAGATATTGCGGGCAAGAACATCGCGAACCCTCTCGGCGCGATCCTCACTGCAGCTATGTTGCTGCGTCACTCCGCAGGGCTTGAAGCAGAAGCCCGGGCTGTCGAGGCCGCTGTCCGTACTACGCTCGAATCCGGCGCGCGCACCAGGGATCTGGCACGCGGCAACGAATCGCATATCCTGTCGACCAGCGAGATGGGCGATGCGGTCACCGCGGCGTTCGCTGTTACCGCTGCGGCGCAATCTATTTAGCACCACTTACCTCCTGTAACAAGGTCGAGCCCATATGTCGCAACCAAAAACGCTCTTCGAGAAAGTCTGGGAACAGCACGTCGTCGCAGAACCACCAGGCGAGCCCACGCTGCTGTACGTGGACCTGCACCTGGTGCATGAGGTCACCTCGCCGCAGGCCTTTGAAGGTCTTCGCCTCGCCTCGCGACCGGTACACAGGCCTGACCGCACCCTTGCCACTGTCGACCATAACGTGCCAACAGACGCAAATCGCATTGACATCAAGGATCCGATTGCGGCGAAGCAGATTGCGGCACTGCGTCATAACTGCGCCGAATTCGGCGTCGAACTCTTCGATGTCAACGCACCTGAGCAGGGCATTGTGCACATGATCGGTCCTGAACTCGGCGCGACCAAACCAGGGATGACCATTGTCTGTGGCGACTCGCACACCTCAACCCATGGCGCCTTTGGTGCACTCGCGTTCGGCATTGGTACCAGCGAAGTGGAACACGTGCTCGCGACACAGACCCTGCCCCAATCGCGACCAAAAACCTTTCGCATCTCCGTCGAGGGCGAGTTGCCGCACGGGGTCACGGCGAAAGATATCGTCCTCGGCATCATCGGACGGATCGGCACCGACGGCGCGACCGGCTATGCGGTCGAGTACGCGGGCTCGACCATCCGCGCGCTCTCGATGGAGGGCCGCATGACGATCTGCAACATGAGCATTGAGGCAGGCGCGCGCGCGGGTATGATCGCACCCGACGCAACTACGTTTGCCTATCTTGAAGCAAGGCGTTTCTCGCCAAAGGGTGCTGCATGGCAGCGTGCGGTGGCGGAGTGGTCCAGGCTCCCCACCGACTCCGGCGCAGTGTTTGATCGTGAGCTCACCATCCAGGCCTTTGAGCTCGCTCCGCAGGTCACCTGGGGCACGAGTCCAGGGATGGTCGTATCTGTAACTGACACGGTGCCAGACCCGAGCGTGGGCGCAACGGAGGCAGACCGCAACAATCTTGTTCGCGCCCTTGAATATATGGCGCTCACCCCGGGCACACCAATCGAAGAGATTACGATCGATCGCGTCTTTCTCGGCTCCTGCACCAACGCCCGCATTGAGGATCTGCGGGCAGCGGCAAAGGTCATTGCGGGGTACACGGTGCACCCGAAGGTGCGCGCCATGGTCGTCCCGGGCTCGCAGCAGGTCAAAGCGCAGGCTGAGCGCGAGGGGTTGGATCTAGTCTTCCGCGCCAGCGGCTTTGACTGGCGCGAGCCTGGCTGCTCCATGTGCCTGGGCATGAACCCGGACATCCTGGCGCCGGGCGAGCGCTGTGCCTCTACCTCCAATCGGAACTTCGAAGGCCGCCAGGGTAAGGGCAGCCGCACGCACCTGGTCTCGCCTGCCATGGCTGCCGCGGCGGCCGTCATGGGCCGCTTCACTGACATCCGCACCTGGGAATATCGCTCTGCAGCCAAGCCGACGGAGGTGCTCGCCTGATGCAACCCTTCACAACCATCACGTCAAAGGTTGCGCCGCTTGAGCTTTCCAACGTCGACACAGACCAGATTATTCCGAAGCAATTTCTCAAACGGATCGAGCGCACGGGCTATGAGGATTTCCTGTTCTACGACTGGCGCCAGGAGCCGAGTTTTATCCTCAACCAGCCCGCCTACCAGGGCGCGCAGATTATGGTAGCCGGCAAGAACTTCGGCTGTGGCTCCTCGCGTGAGCACGCAGCGTGGGCGTTGACGCAGTACGGCTTCCGCTCGATCCTCGCGCCCAGCTTCGCTGACATCTTTCACTCGAATGCGGGAAAGAACGGCCTGCTGCTTGTCGCGCTGCCGGAAGCAGACATCGAGCGCATCACGCTTCATGCCAAGGCAGCAGACGGTTACACCCTAACCGTGTCGCTCGAGTCAAACACCATTACCGACGCGCTCGGCTACGCTACCTCGTTCTCAATCGATCCGTTTCGTCGCGACTGCCTGCTTCACGGGCTTGACGACATCGGACTCACTCTTCGCCATGCAAACGCCATCGCGAGCTACGAAAAACAGCACGACCAGGAGAACTGGCTAGCGGCCCGCGCGTAGGCTGCTCCCATTTTTGCTTTTGCTGATCAGGCGTCATCCTCAGCAAAGGGACCCATCTTCTGTTGCCTCCACTAGGCAATAACGCATGCACACAGGTCTTAAGCACGGTTACACATACACCGACAAAGGAAGCGCAGTGAGCAACGAGAACGGAAAGCTCCACCAGATTTACCCCGCCAAGACCAACAGTGTTGCCTTGACCGAGGGCCCGCATCGCGCCGCCGCACGCGCCATGCTTCGCGCTGTTGGATTTTCAAAAGATGACCTGCGAAAGCCGATCATTGGCATTGCAAATACCTGGACAGAGATAGGCCCCTGTAACTACCACCTGCGCGATCTCGCCGAGGCGGTGAAGCAAGGCATTCGCGAGGCTGGTGGAACGCCGATGGAGTTCAACACCATAACGATCTCGGACGGGATCACAATGGGCACCGAGGGCATGAAAGCCTCGTTGATCTCGCGCGAGGTCATCGCCGATTCGGTCGAACTCGTCGCGCGCGGCAACCTCTTCGACGGGCTGGTTGCTATCGCCGGGTGCGACAAGAACATGCCGGGCACAGTCATGGCGCTTGCACGGCTGGATATCCCATCGCTGATGTTCTACGGCGGCTCTATCGCGCCAGGTAAACTCGAGGGCCGCGACCTTACCATCCAGGATGTATTTGAAGCTATCGGCTCGCACGCGGCAGGCAAGCTTGATGATGCCGGCCTTGAGGCAGTGGAGGCGAATGCTTGCCCCGGTGCAGGCGCATGCGGCGGCCAGTTCACTGCCAATACTATGGCCGTGGCATGCGAGTTCCTGGGCATTTCCCCGCTTGGACTTTCCGGTGTGCCGGCGTTTTTACCAGCGAAACTCGACGCTGCACGCGAGGCTGGCCGCCTGGTGCTTGAAGCGGCGAAGAGGGATCTGCGTCCCTCGCACCTGATCACACGCATGTCGCTCGAAAATGCGATTGCGAGCGTTGCCGCCTCCGGAGGATCAACCAACGCCGTGCTGCACTTTCTCGCCATTGCGCATGAGATGGGAATCCCGCTCGACATCGATGACTTCGATCGCATCTCAACGCGCACGCCGTTGCTCTGCGACCTGAAGCCCGGGGGTGCTTACGTGGCCGCCGACTACCATGCCGCGGGCGGTTCGCGTCTACTTGCCAAGCGACTGCTGGAAGCCGACCTGATCGACGGCGCAGCACTCAACATCACAGGGCGCACGCTCGCAGAAGAAGCGGCGCTCGCAAGCGAGACCGATGGTCAGAAGGTGATCTTCCCTGTGACGCAGGCGATCAAACCAACCGGGGGCCTGGTCATCCTTAAAGGCAACATCGCGCCCGAGGGTTGCGTGATCAAAGTAGCGGGCCACAAGCGGCTCACACATCGGGGCCCCGCACGCGTGTTCGACTCTGAGCCTGCAGCCTTTGCCGCGATAGAAGCTAACTCGATTAAGGCGGACGACGTGCTGGTCGTAAGGTATGAGGGTCCGCGCGGCGGCCCCGGCATGCGGGAGATGCTGGCCGTCACCGCGGCAATCGCTGGCATCCCGGCGCTCTCAGAGACAGTCGCCCTGCTGACCGATGGAAGATTTTCAGGGGCGACGCGTGGGCTGATGGCAGGGCATGTCGCGCCCGAGGCTGCCGTGGGTGGGCCCATCGCAGCGATACGCGAAGGTGACACGGTAATCTTCGACATCCCGAATCGCGTGCTCTCAATCGACGTGCCGCAGGAGGAGATAGATGCGCGCCTGCGCAACTGGGTGGCGCCGCCTCCAAAGTACAAGCGAGGTGTCTTTCGGAAGTATCTGGATTCGGTCTCCTCAGCGTCCTTGGGAGCCGTGACCAATCAGTAGCCTTGACAGTTACATGCTTAGCTTTGTTCTAACGCAGTCATCCTGATCGTAGCGAAGGATCACTACGATCGACCTAGGCCTGGCGTTGAGCAAAAGCCTGAACTCACACGCTGACCGCACCCACTTATACCGAAAGCGAGCGGACATGAACCCGAACGCCAGCAACACGCCAAACCCGTTTCAGGATCCGCAGTCTGGCAACGCAGCCGAGCAACAGCAACTCGCCAGCGCCTCCAACCATAAGCTCGCCAAAGCCGCCGCGCATCAGGACGCCACGCCGCAGCTTACCGGAGCCGAAATCGTCTGGGCCACGCTTGAAGGCGAGGGCGTGCGCGAAGTCTTCGGCTATCCAGGCGGCGCGATCCTCCCCGTATACGACGCGATGCGCAAGTTTCCGATCCGCCACATCCTGGTGCGCCATGAGCAGGGAGCCGCGCACATGGCTGATGGCTACGCGCGCGCCTCAGGCCGCGTTGGTGTAGCGATTGCGACTTCTGGTCCGGGCGCGACAAACCTCGTCACGGGCCTGGCTACCGCGATGCTCGACTCCATCCCGATCGTCTGCATCACGGGGCAGGTCTCGAGCAAAGCGCTCGGCTCTGACGCCTTCCAGGAAGTTGACATCACGGGTATCACTCTGCCCGTTACCAAGCATAACTACCTGGTCACGCGCGCTGAGGACATTGCGCCTGCCGTCCGCGAAGCCTTTCGTGTCGCGCAGTCTGGACGCCCTGGGCCAGTGCTGGTCGACATCACCAAGGACGCGCAGCAAGCCATTGCTGCCTTCGACTTCAAGGCGGCCGCGCCGAAGCCCTACCGGCCTCATCCCATGCTCGATGCAAACTTCGCGTCGATCACGGATGCGGCAAAGCTGATCCGCTCATCGAAGCGCCCGGTAATCCTTGCCGGACAAGGTGTTATCAAGTCGAACGCAACCTCGCGCCTGATGGCTGTTGCCGAGCGCATGCAGATTCCGGTCGCTGAAACCCTGCTCGGCCTCGGCGGCTTCCCTGCCTCGCACCCGCTCTCGCTTGGTATGATGGGCATGCACGGCGAGTCATGGGTCAACCAGGCAATCCAGAAAGCCGACCTGCTGATCGCCTGCGGGATGCGCTTTGACGATCGTGTGACTGGCACGCTCGCGACCTACGCGCCCAACGCGAAGAAGATTCACATCGAGATTGATCCCTCCGAGATCAACAAGAACGTCAAGGTCGATGTTGCGCTGATCGGCGACCTCGCCGAGGTCCTGGAAGTTCTGCTGCCTCACCTGGTTCCCGAGTCCAGCGATGCGTCACCGTGGCTGGCACATATTAACTCGTCGAAAGGCGAGTGCGCCGTGCGCGACATTCGCAACCTGCCCGATCTCGGCCACCTCTACGCCGCGCATGTCATCCACGACCTCTGGCGAGCGACGAACGGCAACGCGGTCGTCGCGAGCGACGTGGGTCAGCACCAGATGTGGGAGGCACAGTACTACAAGCACGAAGCGCCGCGGACGCTGATTACCTCGGGAGGCCTGGGCACGATGGGTTTCGCGCTGCCCGCCGGCATCGGCGCCAAAGTTGCGCAGCCTGACAAAGAGGTCTGGGTGATCGCGGGCGACGGCGGCTTCCAGATGACAGCCTGCGAGCTCTCGACGATCGCGCAGGAAAACCTCGACATCAACATCGCCATCATCAACAACGGCTACCTCGGCATGGTGCGCCAGTGGCAGGAGTTCTTCTACGAGAAGAATTATGCGTCCTCGCCGATCCTCTCGCCGGACTTCGTCAAGCTTGCCGAAGCGCACGGGATACCTGGCGCGACGGTCCGCACGCGAGGTGAAGTCGCAAATGCCCTCACGCAAGCTCGCACCACCAAAGGCCCGTTCCTGATCAACTTCCTGGTCGAGAAGGAAGAGTCGGTGTACCCGATGATCCCCGCCGGAGCCGCGCTGCACGAGATGATTCGCCGGCCTGCAAGCGGGCCCGACCCGATGCTGGAGTCCGCTGATGATGTGTAACCGCTGCAAGCACCTACTTCCTGTAAGGAATACGTAACCATGCTGCACACCTTTGTCGCACTCGTTGAAGACAAGCCTGGCGTGCTCTCCCGCGTCTCGCTCCTCTTCCGCAGGCTCAACGTAAACATCTACTCGCTCTCGGTTGGCCTCTCTGAGCGAACCGGTGTCTCGCGCATGACCATCGTCGCCGACGCCTCGCCGACAGCCAACCACCGCATCATGGCCTCGCTCTACAAGCTTGAAAACGTGCTCGAGGTCGACGACATTGGTCACCAGGCCAACGTCAGTCGCGAGCTTGCGCTTATCAAGGTTGCAGCAACGGTCAAGACGCGTTCGCACATCTTCGAGCTCGTCGAGGTGTTTCGTGCGCGCATAGTTGACCTTGCGCCGGACTCGCTCATGATTGAGCTCACCGGGGTCGAGAGCAAGATTGAGGGACTTATCCAGGTCCTGACAGAGAGCGGCGATGAGGTACTGGAGGTTGCACGCACAGGACGTATGGTCATGCGACGCGGGCAACACTCAAGCCGCGTGCTGAGCGCCATGCGCGTCCCCGGCAACAAGCATGAGCCAGAGCTGCTGGAGCCTGACATAACCGGCACAGCCGAACACAGCTTTGACGTTTAGTCCCCACTTACTGCAAGAGAGAAAAGGAAGAACAATGGCAAAGACTTACCACGATCAGGACGCAGACCTCGCCATCATCCAGGGCAAGAAGGTTGCGATCATCGGCTACGGCTCGCAAGGTCACGCACACGCGCTCAACCTCAAGGACTCGGGCGTCGACGTACGGATCGGTCTGCGTGAGGGATCGAAGTCAACCGACAAGGCTCGCAAGTCCGGTTTGCAGGTCTCCTCGGTAGCGGAGGCTGCGGCCTGGGCCGATGTCGTTATGATCCTGGCGCCCGATGAGTTACAGCGCACCATCTACGCCAACGACATCGCCGCGCACCTCAATCCCCACAACGCGCTCGTGTTCGCGCACGGCTTCAACATCCGCTACGGCACCATCACGCCGCCCAAGGATGTCGACGTCTTCCTCGTCGCGCCGAAGGCTCCCGGTCATCGCGTGCGCGAGGTCTTTACCGAGGGCGGCGGCACGCCTGGGCTCATCGCCATTGAGCAGGACGCCACCGGGCACGCACATGCGCTCGCCCTGAGCTACGCGAAAGGCATCGGCTGCACCCGCGCCGGCGTTATTGAAACGACTTTCAAAGAAGAGACCGAGACCGACCTGTTCGGTGAGCAGGCCGTGCTTTGCGGCGGCACCGCCGAGCTGGTGAAGGCGGGCTTTGAGACGCTGGTCGACGCCGGCTACCAACCCGAGATCGCCTACTTCGAGTGCCTGCATGAGCTCAAATTAATCGTCGATCTGATGTACCGCGGTGGCCTGGCCTACATGCGCCACTCCATCTCCAACACCGCCGAGTGGGGCGACTACCAGTCCGGCAAGCGCGTTGTGACTCCAGCTGTTCGCGAAGAGATGAAGCGCATCCTTGCCGATATCCAGGACGGCACCTTTGCCAGGAAGTTTATCGCGGAGAACGAGGCGGGCAACACGACCTTCAACCAGATTCGCCGCGATGAAGCCGTCCACCCAATCGAAACGGTAGGCGCTACCCTCCGCGCCGCCATGCCGTTCCTGGACCCTGTCGTCGTCAAGGACGGCACGCCGCAGTCCGCGAAAGCATAAGTCCCACACGCCCGCACTTAGGCGGATCGAGCCGATCTGCCTAGGTGCGGACCTCTTGCGATTTCTCCCGCGCCTTCACGGTGCACGTGCGGTATGCTTGCCGCACCGGAGATAAGCAGACTTATGTCGAAGCTTCCAGCCCTGCTCCTGTTTGCCTTCACGCTTGCCGCCGCAGCGCAGCAGGCCCCGACACTCAAGCCCGCCGATAATCTGGTTGTCGAGAACGTCCCGCCCATCCCTGTGACGGTCGCGGAGCAGACCGCGCGCTACGGCGAATCACGCGCAGCACTGGTGTATGACTGGCACCCAACCAGGCGCGAGATGCTGATCGGCACCCGCTTCGGCGAGACTGTCCAGGTTCACTCGGTCGCCATGCCAGGCGGCGCGCGGCGGCAACTTACCTTCTACCCAGACCGCGTTACCGGCGCAACGTATCTTCCAGGCGGCGCTGCATTCCTCTTCCAGAAGGACGCAGGCGGCGGCGAGTGGTACCAGATCTACCGCTACAACGTAGCCGATGGCGCAATTACCCTGCTCACCGATGGTGAAGCTCGCAACAGTGCACCGCTGCTCGCGCACCACAGCAGCAAGTTCACTTATTCCATCACCCGCCGAGGCAGCGGAGACAGCGAGCTATGGACCATGGACGCATCCAACCCGCAAACGGCAAAGCAGTCGGCGCACAAACTGCTGACTACCGAGGGCGCGGGATGGGAGCCGATTGCATGGTCGCCTGATAACTCGCACTTACTTGTCATCCAGGCTGTCTCCATCAATGAGAGCTATCTCTGGTTAGTCGACGCTACCACGGGCGAGAAGCAGCCGCTCACACCGAAGCAGCCTGGCGAGACCATCGCCTACAGCAACGCCGCCTTTTCTGCTGACGGCAAGGGCATTTGGGTGGTCACCGATCGCGAGAGCGAGTTCCAGCGCCTGGCTTACTTCCCGCTCGCCGGCCGAACGCTCGGCGCGCCGCAGTACATGACCGCCGACATCCCCTGGGATGTGGGAGAAATTGCACTCAGTGAAGACGGACGCACGCTCAGCTTTGCCACCAATGAGAACGGCATCAGCAAGCTTCACGTGCTCGACACGGTTACACACAGGCTTCGCCCGCTCGCCGGCATCCCTGCCGGGGTTATCAGCGGCCTCCGCCTTCACCCGAATGGCCATGACCTGGCGTTCTCGATCTCCTCTGCGCGTTCGCCACTTGACGTCTACTCAGTTGACACCCGCACCGGCAAGCTCGACCGCTGGACGGAGAGTGAAACCGGCGGGCTGAACCCGGCAACTTTTGTCGAGCCGAAGCTTGTGACCTGGAAGTCCTTCGACAATCGCGAAATATCCGGCTTTCTCTACTCTCCTGATCCAGCAAACTTCCCTGGCAAGCGCCCGCTTATGCTCGACATCCATGGTGGTCCTGAAGGCCAGGCGCGACCCATCTACCTTGGGCAGCAGAACTACATCCTGAACGAGCTTGGTATCGCCATCCTCGCGCCCAACGTGCGCGGCTCTACTGGCTACGGCAAGTCCTTCCTCAAGCTCGACAACGGCTTTCATCGCGATGACACCTACAAGGACATCAACGCGATGCTGGACTGGGTCGCCACGCAGCCCGCGCTTGATCCAACCCGCGTCATGGCCTACGGCGGCAGCTACGGCGGCCACATGACCTGGGCGGTCGCCGCCTTCTACAACGATCGCATCCGCTGCGCCCTGCCGATCGTCGGCATGTCAAACCTTGTGACCTTCCTCGAGCACACCGAGGCCTACCGGCGCGACCTGCGCCGAGCTGAGTACGGCGATGAGCGCGATCCAGCCATGCGCGCCTACCTGGAAAAGATCGCCCCCATGAACCACCTGGACGCGATGCGCAAACCGGTCTTTGCTGTCGTTGGCAAGAACGATCCGCGCGTACCCTGGACCGAGTCACGCCAGATCCTTGACAAGTTGAACGCGCAAGGCACGCCCACCTGGTTCCTGATGGCGAATGACGAAGGACATGGCTTCGCCAAAAAGAAGAACCGCGACTATCTTTTCAACGCAGAGGTTCTCTTCATGGAGAAGTATCTGCTGGACGGCATCGAGCCTGCCACTGCAAGCGGGCAGTAGGCAGGCTCATACAACCGGATCACCATAGCAAAGCAGCGTGCATCCCCGGCACCGCTTGTCATCGTCCTACAGGCGGTATGCGCGCTCGTCCGCTGTCTCTGCTGATTACTGTCGCGTTTACGATCGCACACGCGCAATCCCATCCGGACTGCCCCGCGCGCCCGACCACGCTCGCTGCGATGCGCTCCTGCTATCGTCCGCTGCTGGTCTTTGCCTCCTCTGCGGCAGACCTGCGTCTTGCGCGGCAGCAGGCCATCCTCGACCAGGATGCAGACGACATGATGGACCGCAACGTCCTGATGGTTCCAATGCCTTTTACCCCCGCCAGCCTGTCAAAGGTTCCCCTGCCACTCGATACGCCTTACGCCCTGCTTCCCCCATCGCAGGTCGCCGAGGGTCGCAAGCGTTTTCACGTTGCACCCGGCGCGTTCGTGGTCATCCTGCTTGGCGAGGACGGTGGAGAGAAGCTTCGCTCTTCTGCGCCTGTGGAGGCCGAGCGCCTGAATGCGCTCATCGACACGATGCCTACCCGCCGCCGCGAGATGCAGCAGCCACATACCAACTAGCACCGCAGTCAGCAAACACAATCCTAAGCGGCCTTACTCTGTTTCCTCTGCTTGGAACCCCGGGACGTCGCGTACCATCAGTCCATGAGCCTCGCACCCGTACTTGGTGATCTTGCCGCTGCATCTCCGAAGCGCTTACCCGAGTTGTTGCAGGCGCTCAAGTCGATCCACTCACTGCAGGGGCTCGAGGAGCACGAGTACCTCTGGCTGGCTACGCACGGCACGGAGTACTCCGTTCCGAACGGGGAGACGCTGTTTCACGAGGGCGATCCCGCCACCGAGATGAGCATCGTGCTGCGCGGAGAGATCCACGTACGCCGCGAGCACGGAGGTCCCTCGGCGCTGTTTGTCGGTCGCTCCGGCCAGATCACGGGCTTGATGCCTTTCTCACGCATGAAGACCTATGGCGGCCTGGGCTACGCGGTGGCTGACGTATGGGCGCTGCAATTCGACAAGAATCTTTTCGACGAGATGCTCCGCGCGATCCCCTCCATGGGGCAGCGGTCGGTAGCCGTCCTGCTCGACCGCGTGCGCGAAGTGACCCGCATGGAGCAGCAGACTGAAAAGCTTGCTGCACTTGGCAAGCTGGCCGGCAACCTGGCGCACGAGCTTAACAACCCTGCGTCGGCCGCGCAGCGCGCCGCTTCCGGCTTGCTTGAGGAGCTCCGTGTCTACGGCCAGCAGAAGTACGAACTGGGGAGCCTGTGCCTTTCACCCGAGCAGCTTACCCCTGTGCGAGCCTGGCAGCAACGCGTCCGCGATGCCGCGGCCGCTCGCACCGAGACGCAGGACCCAGTGCAGTTTGCCGAGCGCGAAGACGCACTGCTGGCCTGGCTGACAGCGCATGAGCTCGCCGAACCCTGGAAGGTGTCGCCTAACCTCACCGAGCTCGGAGTGCTGCCGAGCGAGCTGGACGAGCTCGCCACCCTGCTACCCAACGCCAACGTGGGCGTGGTGCTGTCGCAGTTCTCCTCCTCGGTCCGCGCCGAGCGCATGACCGAGGCCATGCTTGACGCGACAGCCCGCATCTTTGACCTGATCCGCGCCGTCAAGGACTACGCCTACATGGACCAGGCGCCTATCCAGGAGATTGATATCCGGCAGGGCCTGGAAAACACGCTGACCATGCTGCAGTCACGCCTGGAAGGCGTCGAGGTGATCCGCCGGTATGCTCCGGACCTGCCGCACATCTCGGCCTTTGGCAGCGAGCTGAACCAGGTATGGATGGCGCTGCTTGAGAACGCGCTTGATGCCGTGGACACAGACCCTGCCCGGCCTCCCCAGATCACCGTGAGCGCCCAGCTCTCGGGCGACCTGCTGCTGATCGAGGTTTGGGACAATGGCCGCGGCATCCCGCCTGAGAATCGCGACCGCATCTTCGAGCCGTTCTTCAGCACCAAGGCTCCGGGCAAGGGCCTGGGGCTGGGGCTAGACACGGTGCAGCGCATCGTACGGAAGCATCGCGGGTTTGTCCGGGTGCAGTCTGAGCCTGGCGAAACCTGCTTCCAGGTGCGGCTGCCTACCGAACAGCTCCAGGCGTACTAGGGCTGGCTGTCCTGTCTCATGCGCCAGGCCAAGGGCAGAGAGAGGCCAGGGAGATTCAGTCGAATCCGTTCTGATCCGCTAGGCGTCCAACAAATGAATGCAGCAGACCGCGACCTCTTCCCTGGCGCCACCGCGACGGAACGGCAAGCTCTACCTCAACCCTGTTCCCACTACCGTCGGCGGCCCCGCTCTGATGCCGAAGGCGCTCTGGCGTCAACTTACGGAGAGGGCAGAACGTACCCCGCGACGCCCGATTGGCCCGTTCACCACTGATCCCTCTGTCTACGCGACTATGCCGGCGAGCGGCCTGCGCGTCACCTGGTTCGGGCACTCCTCTTCTCTGGTTGAGATCGATGGGGCTCGGATCCTGATTGACCCCGTATGGGACGAGCGCGCCGCGCCTGTCACGTGGGCCGGCCCAAAACGCTTTTTTCCGCCTACCCTGGATTTGAGTGCCCTGCCACCGATCGATGTTGTGGTGCTTTCGCACGATCACTACGATCACCTGGGCGCGCGCACTGTTGCTGCTCTGGCTGCAGGCTCAGCTGCTGCAAAGGCTTGCTGGGTATGTCCGCTGGGCGTAGGTGCCATCCTGGTGCGGATGGGCGTGCCTGCCGACCGGATCATTCAGCTCAACTGGACGGAGACCACGCGCATAGGGCATCTGGCGATTACGGCCCTGCCGGCGAGGCACTTCTCCGGCCGCAGTCTCGGCAACCGCAACCAAACGCTCTGGGCCTCCTTCGCGGTTAGAGGGCCGCGGCATTGCATCTTCTACGGCGCCGACTCGGGCGAGTGGGATGGGTTTGCCGACGTTGCCCGGGAGTACGGACCATTTGACCTGACCATGCTCGAGATCGGGGCCTACGACCCGCTCTGGTCCGACATTCACATGGGACCGGATGGCGCTTTGCGCACCTTTGCTGCCATGGGCAGCCACGGCTTGCTGATGCCGATCCACTGGGGGCTGTTCAGGTTGGCGTTGCATGCCTGGGATCAGCCGATTGCACGGATCTTTGCAGCCGGGGAGGTCAAGTTGTGGTCGCCGGAGCCGGGTCTACCCTCGGAAGTCGTACGGGGAGAGGAGTTGCGCTCGCGATGGTGGAAGCATTCCACGGAAAAAGGCTCCTGACGCAGGAGCGCCAGGAGCCTTGATCCGCGACTAGCCTGTAGTCGAGCCGAGGGCGGTCTACTTCTCGACCTCGACACCCCGCCAGAACGCCACATGGTTCTTGATGTTGTGCGCTGCTGGCTTTGGATCGGGATAGTACCAGGCTGCATCCTGGTTCTCCTGCCCCTCAATCAGCAGCGAGTAGTATCGGGCCAGCCCCTTCCACGGACACGTTGAGGTCGTCGAGCTGGCGCGAAAGTACTCGCGCTTCAGCGCGCTCTCAGGAAAGTAGATGTTGCCTTCCACGGTCTCGTAGTTCTCAGCTTCAGCGATGACTTTGCCGTTCCAAACTGCCTTTGCCATACGTGCGAATGCCTGCCTTTCTCGTCCGCCGGTCTCCCGGCGGTAAAAGTCCCTGTCCACAGTAGCAGATGTACAGCGCGCGCAGCGGATTCCAACGCTGTTTGCGCCGTACGAAGGCAGTCCTCAGGCGACGGGCTGCACCCGCTCCAATGGCGCGGGCGGCGGCAGAGTTTCTAACTTCTGCGGCGCGTCGCCAATCCGCTGCGTAAAGGAGCAGACCACTCCCTCTGCCGCGTCAAGGGTCTCGCTCCCCGCGCTTTTCTTTTTCCCCTTCTTCGCCACCGCCGCCTTGCTGTCCGCCACCAGCGGTGTCTTCTTCGGGTTGTTCGGGCACACCAGCCACACGCCGGATTTTAGCGTCTTCTCCATCAGGTACACGCTCCCGCACTCCGGGCACGGCCCCGGCACTGGCTTGTTGTTCGCCGTGAAGTCGCACTTGGGATAGTTGGTGCAGCTGTAGAACATCGTCCCAAACCGTGATTTCTTCTCAACGATCTCGCCATCAGCGCACTGCGGGCAGGGCATGCCGATCGTGTTCTGCTTGATGTACTTGCACTTCGGGTATGCCGAGCAGGAGATGAACTCGCCATACTGTCCCGTCCGTAGCACCAGCTGCGAGTTGCACTTGGGGCAGTTCTCCTCAAGCGGCACAGGAGGCTTTTGCTGCTGCTTGGCGGTGAGACGACGCACCGTCTTACAGGGTGGGTCCGCGTTGTAGCCCGTGCAAGCCATGAACGCCCCGAAGCGCCCGTTACGCAGCACCATCGTGCGCCCACACGACTCGCAGAACTCCTCGTCCTGCGCACCTTCCTCCCCTGGGTGGACCATGTTTGGCTTGGTCTCGTAGTTCTCCTTGGTAAAGGTGCAACTGTCCTTCTTCTTCTTGTCAAAGGCGCTACAGGCAAAGAAGGTGCCGAACTTGCCCCACTTCAGCACCAGGGGTGATCCGCACAGGTCGCACTTCTCGTTCGTCGGCTTCTCCATCCGCTTCAGGTCTTCCATGTGCTCCGAGGCGTGGATTAATTCCCCCTTCAGGTGGCCGTAGAACCCTGACAGCAGCGAGGTCCACTGCTCCTTGCCATCCTCAATGTCGTCAAGCTCTTCCTCCAGACGGGCGGTGTACTGGGTGTCGAAGATGTAGGGAAAGTTCTTCACCAGCAGCTCGGCTACGACCGTGCCAATCTCGGTCGGGATGAAGCCGCCGCTCTTTTTTCCGCCTACCTTCTGGACATACTCGCGCTCCTGGATGGTGTTGATGATTGCAGCGTAGGTGGAAGGGCGTCCGATACCCCGCTCCTCGAGGACCTTGACCAACGAGGCTTCAGAGTAGCGTGCTGGCGGCTCGGTGAACTTCTGCACCGTGTCGACCGCGGTCCGCACCTTGACCTCCCCAGGCGTCTCATCGACGAACTCGGGCAGCATGGCGCGCACCTGTTCTTCCTCAAGCTCCTGGTCTTCTGCCCGGGCTTCCAGCTTCGCGATCTTCAGGTCATATTGCCGGCGTGCCTCGGCCCGGCGCGCTTCTCGCTGCCGCACCGCTGCCGCCTCCAACGCGGCAGGCGAGGCGAGAGCCAGCACCTGCTTCTCAGCCAGGGCGGGCAAGCGCTGCTCTACATCGCCGTCCTCGTCAGCCTCCTCGTAGACTTTGAGAAAGCCATCAAAACGAAGGATCGACCCGCTCAGGCGGAAGTTATAGGTGCGGTCCGCCTTCGCGTCGATCTCAACCGTGGTCACGTCGTAGAGCGCCGGCATCATCTGCGAGGCCACAAAACGCTGCCAGATCAACCGATAAAGCCGAAGCTCGGCGTCGCTGAGGTGCTTGCGCAGCATGTCCGGGTGCATCTCCGGGTGCGTCGGGCGGATCGCCTCATGCGCATCCTGCGCGTCTTTCTTCGACTTGAAGCTGTTCGGCTTTTCGGGCAGATATCCCGCGCCCAGCTTCTCGTTAATCCAGCTGCGGACCTCGGTTATCGCGTCCGGCGAGACGCGCGTGGAGTCAGTACGCATGTAGGTGATCAGGCCGATGGTGCCTTCCTTGCCGACCTCCACACCTTCGTACAGCCGCTGCGCGAGACCCATGGTCTGCTTGACGCCAAACCCGAGCTTGCCCGCGGCATCCTGCTGCAACTTGCTGGTGGTAAAAGGGGCGGGTGCGTTGCGCTTGCGCTCGCGCTTCTCGACCGTGCGCACGGTCCAGGTTGCGCCGGCTGCGGCATCAACGATCGCGCGGGCGGTCGCGCCGTCGCCGACAGCGGCCTGGCTGACCGTATCCACCGCAATCCGCTCGCCATCGATGGCGACAAGGCGGGCGGTAAACAGCGTCGCGTCTGCGCCCGGCTTGCGCTCGCCCGGCGCTTCCAGAACGGCATCGACGGTCCAGTATTCGACCGGCTTGAACGCCTTGATCTCGCTTTCGCGCTCGACGATCAGCCGAACGGCAACCGTTTGCACGCGACCAGCAGAAAGCCCCCGCCGGACCTTGTCCCACAGCAGCGGGGAGATCTGGTAGCCCACGATCCGGTCGAGCACGCGGCGGGTCTGCTGTGCGTCCACCAGGTTCACGTTGACCTTGCGCGGATGCTCAAACGCGGCCAGCACGGCCTTTGGCGTGATCTCGTTGAAGGTGACGCGCTGGATGTCGGCGCTGCCAATGCCGCGCAGTTCCTCCTCCAGATGGGCGGCGATTGCTTCGCCTTCCCGGTCCGGATCCGGCGCCAGATAGATATGGTCGACCTTCTTCGCGAGCTTCTTCAGATGGTCGACGATCTTTTCCTTGCCGGGAATAACGATGAGTTCGGGCGCGAATGTACCGTCCTCGAGCTCGACGCCAATCTTTGACTTCGGCAGGTCCTTGATATGCCCGACAGAGGCTTCGACGATGAAGTCACTGCCCAGGTATTTGTTAATCGTCTTGGCCTTACCCGGCGACTCGACGATCACGAGAGATTTACTCATGTGCTTCCCTTTTCCATCTGCCGCACCTGGCGGCCTTGCCTGCAGAGCCTCTCAGATGCGGAGGCCTAGCTTGTTTGCCATACCTTGAGACTGGAAGCTACCACGGGTAGGCGCTTGAGAGCCAGTAGCCATAGCCAGGACAGCCACAGCCAGTACCCTGCGTCAGGTCATTGCGGGAATGTCGCAGCCTAGAGTAGGGGTCGGCTGTTCTTCGCCAGCAAACAACGCTCTTCGACTATTGGATGGGGACCAGGGCATCCGCGGTGCAGAGCTGCTGCCTGGCGCTTCCAGCAACGCCAGGCCTTAAAACGTTTTGACGTAGTGTTTGCCAGGAAGCTGCTTGATCTTGCCCGCGAGCTCCAGCTCAAAGAGCGCCGTAAAGACTTCCGGCGAGCTTAGCTCGCCTTGGAGCGCCTCCATGATCTCGTCCTGCTGAAGCGACTCATCATGGCGTAAGACGCTCATCACCCGTGTTTCGGTAGGTGGCAGTGCGGCTTCCTCAAATAACGATGCGCTGCCTGCGGGCTGCGATGCAAACTCTGCAAACTGTGACTCAACCTCGATGCGGACCTGGGTCGGCAGTTCGTCCCATACATCCTCCCAGCTCGCGACCAGCTTTGCGCCTTGCTTGATGAGCGCATGCGGGCCCCAGGAGTTCTTGTTGGTTACGTTGCCAGGAACAGCATACACGTCACGGTTCTGCTCGATGGCGCAGCGTGCCGTCACGCGCGAGCCCGACGCCTCCGCCGCTTCGACCACCAGCACGCCGACGCTCATGCCGCTGAGGATCCGGTTGCGCTTGGGAAAGTTTGGCGGCGCTGGGTAGGTGCCGAGCGGCTGCTCGGTGATGATGACCCCGCCGCCGGCGAGGATCTGCTCGGCGAGCGACTTGTTCTCCTTTGGATAAATGACATCGATGCCGGTGCCCCAGACAGCAACGGTCGGCGACTTGGCCTGGATCGCTCCCTTGTGCGCGAAGGTGTCAATGCCGCGCGCCATGCCACTCATGATGACCAGCCCTCGCGTCGCCAGATCGCGTGCGAGCAGCTCCGCCATGCCGGAGCCGTAGGGGCTTGGCTGCCGCGTGCCGACGACCGCGATGCCGGGCTTGGCGAGCAGGCTCACATCGCCGCGCGTCCAGAGCACTGGCGGCGGATCAAAGATTTCGCGCAGTCGCTCCGGGTAGGCGTCTTGTTCGTAGGTCAGGAACTCAGCCCCCATCTCCCGTAAACGCTCGGCCTCCTGCTGGGCTGCCTTCCAGGCCTGGCCATCAGCGATGTACTGAACCGACTCGGCCGGGAATCGCTGCGCCTCAAGCGCGGTAAGCGGCAGCCGGACCACGGCTTCGGCTGAGCCTACTCGGTCCACTGCCTGCAGGATGCGCCGCGAGCCCAGCCCCGGGGTCAGCGTGAGCGCCAGCCATGCCAGCTTGCCCGAAGGCGAAGCCTGCGGGTCTGCGTCAGGCGTCTCCGCCTGACCTCCGGTGACGCCGAGAGGGATCGGCGGCGGGAAGGAGGGGAAGTTGTCCAAGGGTTCCTGGAGCGAGGGCGCCTTCGCCATACACGACCTTGTCGCCGCCCTCCGCTATGTCTGACCCGGCGGCGAGGCACGAGCGATTGAAGTTACCCGGAGCGTACGTGTCCGATCACGCCACAGCAAATGACGAAGGTACCTGGGCGCTGTCATTCAGCCAGCAATAGTGGCACTCCTGCCCACCCCGGCAGGCAAGGCCCCATAGCAGGTTTTCCGCTCGACGCGACCGAGGTTTGGGAGTGCTACGAGGGTTGGTCTGCAGGCTGCGCTAGCGCACCATCTCGCGGTCCAGCGCATACTGCATCAGCGTTTCCAGTGGCACCACCTGCAGCATGGCCTCGTGCGTAGCGGCGAGCACGATTGGCGGCGCGACCCCGTGCTGCAGCGCCTCCAGCCAGCGTAGCGCGCACAGGCACCAGGGATCGCCGGCATGGAGCCCAGGGAAACCCATGCGGGGTGTGGACAGGTCATTGCCGGCATTCTTGCTGAAGACAAGAAACTTGTCCGTGACCACGGCACACACCAGGTGCGCGCCCTGGTCGTCCGGCCCGGTCTCACAGCACCCGGTGCGGTAGAACCCTGTTACAGGATCACTGCCGCAGGTCTCCAGCCGTCCTCCAAGAACATTCCGCGCCGCCTCTGCATTCGCCATCGCTTGTCTCTCCTTGCGCCTGCGGTTCTGCTTGCTCTGGTTGCGTGCGCCATCCGGCAACCGAGTAGGTTACAGTGTGCCAGAGGGAACCCTGTTCATGCTCGCATCCTCATTGCATGCCACCGAACCGAAACGACTTGACCAGATGAACAGCCTCCGCGACATGGGCCACTTTCCAGTGGCGGTGCATGCGGGCGCCACTTTCAACGTATTGGCTACACTTTGCGTGACCTGGTGGATCCGCCTCCACGTGACGCCCGGCCCGCTTGCACTCCCGGGCTGGATCGCGGCCGTGCTCGTACTTAATCTGATGCCCGTCGTCGTGCTGCGTGCCGTGCGCTGGCGTTCGGCTGCGCCCATGCCAACAGTCGAGCAGATGGACTTCTTTGGCGACCAGCATCGCTTTGCCGACTGGGTCTATCTCGCCGCATCGGCGAATATGGCCTTTTGGGTCATGCTCGGGTGGACGGCGTTTACGCTCGCGCCTGCCGCTTCAACGCTGCCGGCGATGCTGGTGCTGGCCCTTGTTTGCACCTTCGCGCCAGTCTGGCTGCGGTGGCTGCGCTAGACACAAGCTCCTCTGGTAACATCAGCGACTGGCCCTGAACGATACACTCAAAGGGTGAGCCTTCTCCGCGTAGCCGCGATCGACTTCCTCAACCCAGCCCCGCTCATGTACTCCTTTGAGCATTCGCCGGGAGCCGAAGAGCTGGCCAGCCGCTATCTGACCGAGAAGGTGACCCCGGCCCGCTGCGCCGAGCTGCTCGCGTCTGGCAAAGCGGACCTGGGCCTGATCCCGGTCGCGGCCTATGCCTCGATCCCGGGGCTTGCAATCGTGCCTGGTGTAACGGTCGCGTCGCTGCATACGATCCGCTCGCTGCTGCTTGTCTTTCCCTCCAGCTCACCCGTACACGCCCACAGCTACAGTGACGCGATGCTCACCCCGCTCCTGCCTGACATCCAGGCGATCCGCTCGGTTGCCCTCGACACCTCCTCCCGCACCACTGCGCTTTACACGCAAATTCTCTTCCGCAAGCACTGGCTGGGTTCGCCGACCTTTGCTCCCCACCCGCCTGATCTGGACGCGATGCTCGCGTCGGCGGATGCGGCGGTGCTTATCGGTGATCCAGCGCTCCATGCCCTCGAGGATCGTGCCGCGCGCCTGGAACGCACAGGCCAGCAGCTGCACTACTTAGACCTGGCCAACGCCTGGCACACCTACACCAACTATCCCTGGGTCTCGGCCGTTTGGGCCGCGCGTACGCAGGCACTTACCGCGGCTACCTCGGCGCAGCTGGTAGAGGACCTGACCCGCTCTCGCGACCAGGGCATGGCCCACCTGCCCGAGCTTGCCGACGAGTGGTCCACGCGCCTGAACCTGCCGCGGGCCACCGTGCTTGCCTACCTTTCAAAAGACATTCACTACCACCTTGACCCCGACTGCCTGGCCGGCATCCACCGCTTTTTTTCCGACGCCACCGAGTGCGGCTTCATAGACCAGGCGCCTGCGCTGGGGTTCCTCTAAGTACAAGACCGCCATTCGCGGCTTTCGCTTTCCATGCCTGGCTGGTCAAGCCAAGCCGAGTTCAGTATGGACCTTTGTTCAGGAAGGTCCACGTCAGCACCGGCCGGGCGCGAAGTATGACAGAAGAAGTGAAGTTGCGCCCAGTGGCCCAACCGCAGATGGCGCCAGCCGCGCAGGCGGTTTGTCTTCTGAAGGATCGCAGCCCGGCAGCTGCTCGCTAGGCCGAAATCTGCGTCTTACCCAGAGAATGTTGCCTGCCTCGCACCATGCTCATCACTCGCCCATGCCTCGCTGGCTTCTGCACCTTGGCTTGCCGGGATTATTTTTTGTCTCGATCATTGACTCCTCCATCATCCCGCTGCCACTGCCGGGGTCAACTGACATCCTGCTGTTGCTGCTGGTGGCGCACCGTGGGTCGCACCCCGTCTGGCTGGGGCTTGCCGCGATCAGCGGCAGCATCCTGGGCGGCTATCTGACCTGGAGCGCGGGCAAAAAAGGCGGCGAGGCGATGCTGAATCGCTGGGCTCCCAAGCGGCTGGTGCGCCCCTTGACGCGCTGGGTGAGCGCACGCGGCGGCATGGCGGTTGCGGCCTCGGCCCTGCTACCGCCCCCGGTGCCGCTCATGCCGCTACTGCTTGGCTCAGGTGCGCTCGGGGTGTCGCGGCGCAAGTTTCTTACCGCCTTTTCGCTGGCCCGGGTAGTACGGTACGGGCTGATCACCTGGCTTGGCATGACATACGGTCGCCGCGTGCTGCGCTGGTGGAACCACTACCTGGCGGACTGGTCGACGACCATCCTCTGGACGCTCCTCGCCCTGCTCGTGGCAGCAATCTGCTACGGGTTCTGGAAATATCGCCGGATGGAGAGGCCAGCTCGGGAGACCTTGGATACTCGGCGGCAGGATGCCGCCTAGCCGTGAGGTTTAGTAACAGTGTTTCCGCGATGCTAGGTCGCCTGGGTGGGGAGCCTGCGCCTACATCTCCCAGCGCAGCAGCGACGCGCCCACGGTGAAGCCGGCTCCGACGCTGGCCAACAGCACCAGGTCCCCCTTCTTGACCATGCCGCGCTCGCGGGCACTAAACATGGCCAGCGGCACGGTGGCGCCGGTCGTGTTTCCGAACTGGTCGATGTTTACGACAACGCGCTCCATCGGCATGCCGAGCCGCTCGGCTGTCGACACAATGATGCGGCGATTGGCCTGGTGCGGGATAAAGCAGCCGAGCTCGTCCGCGGTCACGCCGTTGCGAGCCAGCACCTTTTCCGTCACCTCGGCCATCTTGCGCACGGCAAATTTGTACACCGCCTGCCCATCCTGGTGCACGTAATGCATGCCCTGCGAGACGGTCTCGCACGTAGCCGGGTGCAGGCTACCCCCGGCTGGGATATGCAGCGAGCTGGCACCCGACCCATCAATCTCGTGCACGTAATCGATCATGCCGAGCTCACCTTCATCGCAGGGCTCAAGCAGAACCGCCCCTGCGCCGTCACCGAAGAGGATGCAAGTGGTGCGGTCCTTGTAGTTCATGATCGACGACATGGTGTCGGCGCCAATGACCATCACCTTCTTATGCGCGCCGCTCTCGATCAGCTTGGCCCCTACCTGCAGCGCGTACACAAAGCCGGAGCAGGCCGCGCCCAGGTCAAAGCCCCAGGCATGGTGCGCGCCAACCTTATCCTGAACCAGGCAAGCGGTCGCGGGGAAAAGCATATCCGGCGTAACAGTAGCGACGATGATGACTTCCACTTCGTTCGCGCCGATACCGCGTTCAAGCAGGCAGCAGCGGGCCGCTTCGGCTGCCAGGTCGCTCGTGGCAGTGCCCTTGTCGGCGATGTGCCGCTCGCGGATGCCGGTGCGCGCGACGATCCACTCGTCCGAGGTCTCGACCATCGTTTCCAAATCCGCGTTGGTCAGCACGCGCGGTGGAACGTAGGTTCCCAGCGCACTGATCTTGGCTCGCTGCGACACGCGCGGCCGTACTTCCAGACTCAAGGCATTCTCCTCAGCGGCAAGCGCCGTGCAGACCCATTGTCTCGCCTGAGCGCTGCAATGTCGATGCGCTCGCCTATTTGAAGAGCGCGCAAGCCGCGCAGATGCAGCAGCCGTCTCCTAGTACGGCGTGTACCGGTACCCGCGATTCGGGTCGAAGGCAAAGTGCACCAGCGCATCTCGGTAGTCGATTGAAAGCGTGAGCTGACCCAGCGTACGGATGCCCAGGAAGCCGGCGATCTCCATGCCATTGCCATGACTTACCTGCGGCATATCGAAGGAGGTAACGTCAGTCCCGTCCTGACGCATATTGCCAAACTTGAACTCGATGTGGTCCGCGGCGTAGACCTTCTCCACCGCACCACTCAGCCCATGGATGCGCATCCGCTCATCGGAGTGAACCTTGGTCACCTCTTTGGCCACCTCCGGTACCACGGACGTGGTAAACGCACCCGTATCCAGGATGAAAAGCTTCGGCCCGTGATCGTTCAAGGTGGTGGGCACAATCAGGTTGTGGCCAACCCGGTAGACGCGTGTCCAGTCCTGCATCTCGGGTGCAACGTAGCGGTCGTGCAGGGAGGAGCGGGCGGGAAGGGCGGGCTTCTCGACTGCGCCTGCGGCCGCTGCCTTCGGCTGTTCAGGCGCTGGGCTCTCTTCAGACGGGTCACTGCCTGTCTCGAGCGCGGGCTTCGCAGCCTCGACATCCTCCGGCCTTTTTGGCAGGGGGCCGAGCACCAGCTTGCGCATCGGGTAGTCCAGCGTGACTAGAAATCTCGAAAAAACATCGGGGCCGATCAGCCCGTCGGTCTCAAGAATGTTGCGCGAGTCAACCACTCTGACCTGGCAGTCGTGGAACTCCAGCGCCCCGATGTGGATGGAATCAGCGTAGGCGGTGTAGCCCTCCTTATCTCCCTTGTCGCCTATGCCGCCAAAGGATGTGTTCGAGAACCGCTCGAGTCCGGCACGCTCGGCTGCTGAACGGCTGATGAGCAGCCCGTCAGCGCCGGTGTCGATCTGCAACCGCGCTGCATGCCCGTTCAGCTTCACCTCGAGCCCATAAGCGCGCAGGTGTGTCGCGTCGCGCATGATGCTGGCAAACGGCACCTCCGCAGTTGTGGTATCTGACACCAACCTGCAGGTTCGACGCGGCGCAGCCGCCGTCTTCTCCAGAGCATCGAGATACTCGTGCAGGTGCAGCAGCGTTTCCGGATCTTCTCCTGTATCGCTGGCGAGAAAGGCTTCAAGCTCAGAGGCGCGCTGACGCAACGGCAGCGTGTCCATCCATAAGCGACGGATGGCCGCATCATGGGGATCGAGCTGGTGCGCCACGGCAACCTGCGCGGCCCCGCTTTTATAGGCGGAGTTGATGCGCAACAGCCGCGCGTAGAGCAGATGGGTGCGGGGATAGCAAGGATCGATCTGCAACGCAGCGTCGGCTGACTTGGACGCGAGCCACGGTGTGCCCATCCGGTACTGCACCTCGCCGAGCGCGACCAGCAGCACGGCCGAGTGAGGGTTCTCGGCCAGCGCCTGCTCAACAGCCGTGTTCGCCTCCGCAAGCTTTACTTCGCGCAGCAACGTCCGGCTCAGCCCGGCGGTCAACTCTGCTTTCTGATCGGGATCGTGCGCCTGGACCAGGTCAGCCCGGTAGAGTGCCGCAGCCTGCTCATACTGGCCTTTCAGGTAGGCCCGCTCCGCGGCAGAGGGCGTGTGAGCCGGCAGGACGTTGCACGAGGCGGCGTGTACGAGCGCTGCAGGAAGAACCGCGATCAACAGGAGAACCAGCAGAAGACGATCGCGAATGGCTCCACACTCCGGAGAAGCGCCAGCATACCGCATCGCCGAAGAGCCGGGCAAGTTACAGACGACCATTGCATGAAGCTCGCGACCGGGCTGCAGGGACGCGCATCGAACCAGTCATGAGTATCGTCACCGCACCTCTCGGATCGCAAGGCGCCGTCACCTCCCGCATGGGTCTTGGCTGCATGGGTATGAGCGATTTTTACGGCGAGCGCAACGATGAAGAGTCGTCCGCGACTATCCTGCGCGCGCTCGACCTGGGCATAACCCATCTGGATACCGCGGACATGTACGGCATCGGCGACAACGAAGAGCTGATCGGCAAGACTGTCCGCGCGCTGGTTGACTCTGGCCGTCGTAATGAAGTGTTCCTCGCGACCAAGTTCGCCAACGTCCGCAAGAAGGATGACCCGACCTACTGGGCCATCAGCGGGCAGCCCGAGTACGTACACCAGGCCTGCGACGCTTCGCTTCAGCGGCTCGGGTTGGACCACATCGACCTCTACTATCAGCACCGGGTTGACCCGAACACGCCGATTGAAGAAACCGTCGGCGCGATGGCGCAGCTGGTCGAGGCAGGCAAGGTGCGCTATCTCGGCCTCTCGGAGGCCTCGCCCGCGACCATCCGCCGCGCGCATGCCGTGCACCCTGTCACGGCGCTGCAGACCGAGTACTCGCTTTGGGAGCGGCACGTGGAGGCGGAGATCCTGCCCACTCTCCGCGAGCTTGGCATAGGCTTTGTACCCTACTCGCCGCTTGGGCGCGGCTTCCTTACCGGCGCCATCACCAAGCCGTCTGACCTGGCTGCCACAGACTCCCGGCTTGCCCGCTTCCCACGCTTTGCTGCCGAGGCGTTTGATAAAAACCAGCAACTGGTCGATCGGGTGCGCGCGATCGCTGATCGCCGCGGCGTGAAGCCAGGGCAACTCGCACTGGCCTGGGTCCTGGCCAAGGGTCAGGACATGTTCCCCATTCCTGGAACCAAGCGACGGACTTACCTCGAAGAAAACGCTGCCGCCGCGGACATCGCACTGTCTCAGGAAGAGGTGGTCGAACTCGAGTCGGCGATGCCAGAGGAAGAGATCGCCGGCGCCCGCTACGCGGAAGCAAACATGCGTGCGATTGACCGCTAGGGTACCGGGCCGCGCAGCGCTGCCTGGAGCCTCGCGCAAAACTCGGCGCGATCCCGCACAATGAGGCAGGTCACCGATCACCGCCATGGCTCCTATCCTTCCAGGCGTGAGAAGGTATGCCATGGCACAGACTCTAGCCCAGGTGCAGGACGCCGCTCGCGTCGACCGGGTCGCGGCTTCCCGCCGCATTCTTTCCGTAGACGTATTGCGTGGGCTGTCTGTCGCAGCAATGGTTCTGGTGAACTTTCCAGCAGACTGGGTTCTGCGCTACCGCCAACTTGGCCACGCGGAGTGGAATGGGGCTACTGCCACGGATATGGTCTTCCCGATCTTCCTGCTGCTCTCGGGATTTTCCATGGTGTACTCGTTCGATTCGAGGTCAGCGCGAGGCGAGACCGGGGCCCAACTCGCCCGCCATGTGCTTGTGCGCAGCTTCCTCCTGCTGGCGTTGGGCCTGCTGTTAAACGCCGTGCCCGCGTTTGATTGGCATACCCTGCACGTCTTTGGCGTGTTGCAGCGCATCGCACTCTGCTACCTGGCCGGTGGGCTACTGGTGCTCGGAACCGCCAGACGGGATCCAGAGTTTCAGGTCTATGTTCCGGCCATTGTCGTAGGCATGGCCCTGGTGCTGACAGGGGTCTGGTTGGCGGTGCGTTTCGTCCAGGTGCCAGGGTACGGCGCATGGCGGTTTGATCAGAACGGCAATGTGGGAGCGGTGGTTGACCGCGCGATCTTCGGCAATCGTCACCTGTCAGACTGGGGCGGCCCAGCCCGGATGTGGGATGCGGATGGTTTACTGTCCTGCATGACTTCCATCCCTAACCTGTTACTGGGTGTGCTGGCAGCAGTGTGGGTCCGGAGGTGCGAGCCTGCTGCCAGGGCATGCCTCGGCATGGCACTGCTCGCTGCAACCCTTGTCGGCCTGGCGCTTGTACTCAATCCTTATCTTCCAATCAACAGGAAGCTATGGACGGACAGCTTCATGCTTCTAAGTGGAGGGGTGAGCCTCGGCTTTTTCGCATGTTTCTATATGTGGCTTGACTACTACAAGACAGGCTTGGCAAACGGCCGGGACACGTGGTGGCTTAAACCCGCCTTGGTGTACGGATCAAACGCGATTCTGGGTTTCGTGTTTTACACCCTGCTCCTTGTCCTGCAGGCGCGGTTTCGAGTCCCGGGGGCCCATGCACCTGCATACTGGCTTCCTGCAGCTGCATATACAAGTCTATGTAGGTGGATCAACCCGTTCAATGTTTCGCTGCTGTATGGCTTGCTCGCCGTGGCCGTTGTATTCGGGTTACTTCTGCCGTTCTATCAGCGCAAAATCTTTCTGAAGCTGTAGCCAGTGCATCTCTGGAACACTGCTTCACATGTGGCCGGAGTTACCTTCAGGTACGTGGTCGTGCCCATCGGGGTGCCGGGCTCTCACGCGCAGGCAGAAGGTGCGAGTCTTCTTGTGTCTTCAAGGTGCATCCCCTAACAGGTATCCTCACTCCATGAAGATCCCCGCTTACATCATTGCTGCCCTTCTCCTCGCAATCCCGATGATGCTTTCCGCGCAGGACCAGGCGCCAGGGTCAGGACCAATCGCCTGGGGCATTCTGTCGGGCAACGCGTCCTGTGTCATCTTTGCCGAAAGCCATAAGACCAGCGGCAGGTTCTACGGGGTTGCTGTAACCACGAAGACAGTTGGCAAACTCACCCTGGTCGAAGCGCAGAACAGCACCTTCGATCAAAAGCAGGTTTTGGAGACGCAGGAGAATATGGACGCCCTGATGCAGACCGCACAAAAGGATCGCATCAAGTTCGTCAAGATCCCCGAGAAGTACTCCCCTGAACTTCTTGAAAAGGCGCGCGCCACCTGCAAGGCCGACGGCCGCTAGGCAGCGGTAGCAGCGCAGGCCTCGGTCCTGGCATGCGTGCGGAGCGGATCAGCTGCCACTACCCAGCAAACAGGAAGAAAGGCGGCGAGCCATCCGGGCTCCAGCCGCCTTTTTCCATTTCAAAGTCTCATGTACCGGGCGGACCTACTGCGCACGCACGAGCCCACTACCGTTGCTTCCTTCCGGACCTGGCGGGGTTTGCAGGATTGCGCCGCGTAGGGCCCGGCACCCCTTAAGCTTACCATCGCGCGCCGAGCACAGACCAACCCGGAACCTCTCAGCGAGTGCGCGAACCGAAACCCAGGATCCACAGGCACAGGCCCGGTGCGCACATTTTCACCTGTCCTTTTATGTCTCGCAATAGAGCACCTGCTAGCGTGCCCACGGGTGCCACTCCGCACGCACCTTGCGCAATGCCTTTCTGAAAGGACTCCCATGCTTCTGAAACTCGCTGCTCCTGCCACCTCACTGCTTGCTGTGGCTACGTTGGCGCTCGCCGTGTCGTCTCTCCCTGCACAGGTTGCGGGCCCTGCCGCTCCTGGCGCTGGCAATGCGCGCGCGCTCGAGATCGCGACCCACTCGCAGCTTGTGCTCTCCGCCTACGCTTACCTCGACACGCAGATCGCGCGGCTCTCCGACGCGAATCTTCGCGCCCAGAGTACTGACGCCCTCCTCAATCCGAATACCTGCATCCTGCACCGGGCCAACCTCAAGCTGGCCGACCGCCAGGCGATCGTCGCGCAACTGCTCGCCGCGGGCCTGCTTAACCCGGCCGATGACCTCACCTTCCCCGGCGGACTGATTACCGGGGTCTTTCCGCCGCTAGCCAAGGACAACACGGCCTGCCCACACCTGCCGCAGCCCTTTATCTCCGCGCCTGGTTCAAGCTTCGGCTCGCACCACTCCTACCCGGGTGGTCTCGCCGTGCATGAGTCCAACAACGAGACAGCCGACATCAATCTCGCCTCGGAGTACAGCAACGTCTACGGCCAGACTGGACCTGATGGCTTGCCGTTCGTCAACGCTGTTGCGATCGCCAGCCCCTCGCCGCAGAAGACCGATGCCTACTCTCCCTACATCGATGGCGATCTGATCCTCGGCGCGCCACTTTGGCACGATTGGGCCAAGTCGATCGTCTTCCAGTGGAACGCTGACGGCACCGAGTTCGAGGAGCTCTCGATCGGCGGCGCCGGTGCGGGCATGGATGACTACGGCGCGGCCGGCGATGCGCGCACTGGCGGCCACCACATCCTGTCCCTCGCCGAATCAATGAAGCGGGGCTTTTCACCGGCTTTCGTCATCACGCAGGCCTCGGCGCACTCTGCCCCGACCAGCGGCAATGAGTTCAAGGTAGTCAACTGGATCCGCGCGGCTGCCATCGTCGCGCAGCAGGATCCACTCGCGAAGGGCTACCTGGTCAAAGACGCCAGGGGCAACTACCGCTTGCCAGCACTGCGCCAGGCAGGCGAGGTAAACCTGGCGGCCTCTGGGCAGACCAACATCCTTACCGAGTACCAGCTCCACAATCTGTCGGACGCGGACTTCACCTTTTCTGGCCCCGCTGTCGCTGCTGACCAGCTGGTGCTCGCACACGTGGCCTCGAGCTTCGGCTATGACCCGACGAATGTCTCGGTCTACAACCAGAAGTTCCGCAACGTGGTGCTGGCTAATTACAGCGCCGAGCGGCTCTATACCGTCTACCAGCAAGCCGGGTTGGATGGGGTCAGGGATGAGATACAGAAACTGCGCAACCATGGCAGCTTGTAGTCTCCACACGAGGCACAGCACTGTAAGCCGGCGGTGGCGTGTCAAGTTAGGCAACGGAGCGGAGACCGACGGCGCAGGCGCATAGGCTGCTGGCTCGCAACGGACCAGCCCTGGGGGCTTCCGCTGCTGCTCACGCAGTGCAGGCAATGCCAGGTCATCCATGACCTTGAGCGTGAGACGGGTCTCGTTCTTGAGCGCAAGACGAGGAGCACAGGACGAGGACCGTGACGCGGCAGATCAACAGGTCGATCGGCCACAGGATCGGTACCGACCATTTAGAAAGACAGGGCACCATGTAAGAGGGAGCGGCAGGTGCCGCGCTCCCTCACCACTCCTTCGCCTGGCGCTAGGGCGCTTGAACCAGCCAGGGCTCGGTCGCCATGTTCGGCCCTGTGCCCTTTGTGCAGGCTGTACCGCCATACTGCGGGCCAAGCGCACATCCCCACCAGTTCTCGCTCGCGTCTACAGGCGCCGCAGTCCCCTGGTTGATCACGCCGGTCCCTGCACCCGTAAGCAGGTTGAACTCCACCTGTACCAGGGCCGGGTCCTTGATGGCGACGTCATAGGCCTCGTTGATAAACGCGTTGTGCGCAACGATGTTGCCGGCCTGCGGCGTAAGCGAGTAGATATTGATTCCCGTCGGTCCCGGGGTCGCGGCGTCCTCTGAATCCGCGGCATTTCCGTTCAGGATGTTGCCCACAATGATGTTATCGGTGAGCAGCTGCCCGGGCGCGTGTGCGTGCATGGCAATCCCGGCAATGCCGTTGTTTGTCGAGGTGTTCTCAACAACGACGTTTGCGTACGCCTTTGCACCGGGCACCGACGCAAAGATCCCTACGCCCGAGCCGCCGCCATTCATCAGGCCGTTGCGGCTTGAGCTGTTCTTGTAGACGGTATTGTGAAAGACGCCAAAGGAAGCCTTCGCGCCAAGCGAGGCTACAGGAACGTGCGAGGCCAGCGTGATACCACAGGCATACGGGTTATCGCTGACCGTGTTGTAGGTCACCAGGTTGTCATGCGAGGCGGCCGTGTCGTCCGAGATCAGCAGGCCGCCCGAGTTGCCGTGCATCGTGTTGCCGGTCACGATCGCGTGGTCTGCGCCCTGCAAATGGATGCCCTCGCCACAGTCCGTCGTCTCTGCAGTTTCAAAGGCTGGCAGCGCCGTACATTTTCCACCAACCAGCGCCTTGTCATTGCTTTGCACCGTGTTGCCGGAGAGCGTGACGGCGGAGGCGTTCAGCACCAGGATGCCTTCGTCATTTGCATGCTGTACCGTGAAGCCGGAGATGTGTACCGACGCCAGCCCCGGGGCTGCCATGCCGTTGATGAAGATGCCCTGGTCGATCCCGGTCGCATCGATGGTGGCGCCGAAGGCGGCGAGTGAAAGAGGCTTGGTGATGATCACTCCTTCATAAAAGGTTCCCGGGCCGACAAGCACCGTATCGCCGGGGGCTGCTGCAGCGACCGCGGAAGCAATGTGGCTGTAGCAGCCGAGTTGGCCGCCAACGGTTACGCAGAGTGTGGACGCGAGCGCACCTGGAGTATGCAAAGCAACGGCAAGCAAACCCAGGGAGCTGAAAATAGCAGGTAATTTCATAGGTTCTCCTAACAGGTCACCCAAGCTAGTCCCGGTCTGCGCCGGCGTCAACCCGTTTCCAGATGTCATCAGCCGCACGGTCGGGCTGGGAGCCGTGCCAGGATCGTCCAATCAGCTAAACTAGCTAAGTGAAGTCCCCAGCGTTTGCCGAGGAAGCCGCTGTGCTGGCTCCTCCCACTGACAACTTAGCCTCAGCACCGGTCCGCATCGGCTTCATCTCGCTCGGCTGCCCCAAGAACCTGGTCGACTCGGAGGTGATGATGGGCATGCTTGCCCAGGCCGGCGCCGAGATGACGACGCGGCCAGAGACAGCCGACGTGCTGGTGGTGAATACCTGCTCGTTCATCGATTCAGCCAAGCAGGAGTCCGTTGACACGATCCTCGAGATGGCCGGGCACAAGGTGGCCGCGGGCGGGCGCGCGCAAAAGCTGATCGTGGCCGGCTGCCTGGTCGAGCGCTATCGCGACGAGATCCAGAAGAATCTGCCGGAAGTCGACGCGGTTGTCGGGACTGGCGAGCTTGAGGCCATCCTGGCTGCTGCCGGCCTCGGCAGGCCGGCGCCAGCGCCCGTTCCAAGCTCGCCCTTTCACATCCTCTCTGGCGCGGTTGCAGCTGTAAGCGCCACGGCCAACAGCCTGGTACACGCGGCAAGCAGCGCGGCGCATGCAGCGAGCGATGCCGTCGAAGCAGCGACTGCCGTCGTGCGGCCAGCCATGGAAACAGTGGTCTCGGCACTTACGCCCCACTCAAATGAACACAACAACAGTCATCCTGAGCGCAACCTAACCCCGGGAGAGCGATTCTTGCCTGCCAGGGTGGAAGCCGAAGGAACTGTGGTTCCCCTTGGCGACGAAGCTGCGCCCGCCCGTGCGGCCACCGCCCGGCCAGAGGGTGATCTGCGCGAGTCGCAGGGGCGCTTCTCCCGTGCCGAGTGGGCTGGCGCCGCCCCGCTTGCGCCTGCCTATCTCTACGACGACACCACCCCGCGCCTGCTCGCCACCGGCAAGACCTCGGCCTACATCAAGATCGCCGAAGGCTGCGACCACCCCTGCACCTTCTGCGTCATTCCAAACCTGCGCGGCAAGTTCCGCTCCCGCCGCCTCGAGTCGGTCGTCGCCGAGGCCACCCGCCTGATCGCCCACGGCGTCCGCGAGATCACCCTTATCGGCCAGGACACCACCTGCTATGGCGAAGACCTCGGCCTCAAGGACGGGCTCGCGCTCCTGCTCGACGCGCTGGCCGTGCTGCCCGGCCTCAAGTGGCTGCGCTTTCTCTACGCCTACCCCAACAAGGTCACGCCGCGCCTGCTCGAAACCATCGCAAAGCACGAAACCATCTGCAACTACCTGGACCTGCCCCTCCAGCACGCCTCTCCGGCCGTGCTCAAGAGCATGCGCCGCGGCGCGCACGCTGATATCTTTCTTCGGACTTTGGAGAAGGCTCGCGTGGCGGTGCCAGGATTAGTCCTGCGCACCGGCTTCATCGTCGGCTTCCCCGGCGAAACCGAGCAGGACTTCGAAGTCTTGAAGCAGTTTGTCCGCGACGCCCAGTTCGACTGGATGGGCGTCTTCAGCTACTCCGACGAAGAAGGCGCAGGCGCGTTTGCCTTCGGCGACAAGGTCCCCACCCGCACCATCGAGGCCCGCCGTCGCCAGCTCATGAAGCTGCAGCAGGGAATCTCGAAGCGCGCCAAGCAGGCATGGGTCGGACGCACCCTCCCCGTGCTGATCGAAGGCCCATCGGAAGAAACCCCGCTCCTCTGGGAAGGCAGGACGGAGTTCCACGCCCCCGAGATCGACGGCAAGCTCTACATCAACGACTTCGGCGACCACGAGGAGTTAGTTGCCGGGACTTTCTACGACTGCGAGATTACCGAAGCGCACGACTACGACTTAGTGGCAAGAGTTGTGTCAGCCTGATCTACTCATAGGAAGAGTCGACCCGGTTTGGAAATAAGGCGGCCTATGTGAGCGAGGATTGATGGGATTTTTACCTGTCTTCTATGCTGCGTTCTACCTACTCCTAGCTGTCATTGCTTACGGGATATGCAGGGTAGTGATGCCGTTTCGCGAATCAGCCATGCGTGTGTCCCTCACCATCATTGGCTTTGGGGGTTTCGCGTACGTAGGTTTTCTGGCAATCATCGTCGGTTCTGGATTGCTGTTCCCACGTAGCATTCTTCAAGGACGATTCGAGTTTTGTTTCTTCGTTTTGTCTTATTTAGTACCAGGGTCAGCCGGAGCCTGGATGACCCAGAAAATAGGCACTTCCTACTCGGATAGCGGGTACAAGGAATAGCAGGCGCTCTTCCTCGATCTGTCATCCTGAGCAAAGCGAAGAATCTGCTTTTGTACTCCTCAACTCACTCGCAGACCTAGAGTCAACCGCAGATCCTTCGCTGCGCTCAGGATGACACCAGCCGGGTTTATCAAGAGGCGAGCGAAGATCGAGTACTCGCCTCTGTGATCGCCTTCCACTATTCTCGTGACAGCACCACCAACACCATGCCCAAACCGACAAAGACCGTCCTCCGCTGCCCCACCTGCTCCAAGCTCGTCACCGCCGGCGAGCCCGACTTCCCTTTCTGCTCCGACCGCTGCCGGATCATCGACCTCGGCAAATGGGCCTCCGGCGCCTACCGCATCTCGACTCCCATCCACGACCCCGAAGAGCTCGAAGAACTCCGCGACGGCACCCAGCGCGCCGCGCGCTCGGACATGGATGAGAATTAGACACCGAGTGCACATGGTCTTCAAAGTGTCGCCACTCGCCGGGCATCCATACGTGCACCGAGACTGCTGCCGCTCGACCCTCAACCGACCCTGCCCAGCTCATGCTCGCTAGAACCCTCGCCACTTTCTTCGGCGTAGGCTACCTCAAGCCCGGCCCCGGCACCTGGGGCTCGGTCGCCGCAACCCTGCTCTGGCTCGCCGCCGCCTACACTCTTCACCCCGCCCCACACACTCTCGCCGCCTCCACCCTGGCCGCCTCCCTCCTCGCCCTCGCCATCGGCATTCCCGCCGCCACCGCGGTCGAGCGCCACTCCGGCGGCACCGACCCACAACACGTCGTCCTCGACGAGGTTGCCGGCCAGTGGCTCGCCCTCACCCCCGCCGCCCTCGCCCACGGACGCCTCTGGCCCCACGCCCTCCTCGCGCTCGCCCTCTTCCGCCTCTTCGACATCACCAAGCCCCCACCCGCCCGCCAGCTCGAACGCCTCCACGGCGGTTTGGGCATCATGCTCGACGACATCGCCGCCGGTGTCTACGCGGCACTCATCCTCCTGCTGATCCAGCACTGGTGGTAAACACAAGGCAAGACCCCCTACGCGGGATGCGCCCATTTTATGGGGGTGTGTACCTCCTTTGTCCCGACTACCGCCGCTCATCTACAGTAGTAACAACGCGCATGAATCCTGAAGCTAGCTTTGCACCACCCCAGATCACCGGCGTCGACCCGATTGCCGCGCTTCCCGGCGGCGAGATCGGCGTCCACGGCGAGCACCTTGGCCCCTTTGCCAGCCGCCTGCCGGTCGCGATGCTGGGCGACCTGGCGGCAACCGTGCTCCTTTCCCGCCGTGAACGCATGCTGCTCCGCGTGCCCGACGAGGCCGAGTCCGGCGCGCTGCGCATCCTGCAGAATGGCGCCCAGTCCAACAGCATCGCCATCGATGTCGCGACCCTCGTCACAGGCGGCATCCACCAGGTCGCCAGCCCGGCCGTCCAGACCGATGGGAGCATCTATGCGACGTTCTCCGGCCCCCGCGGGCAGGAGACCCCGGTCTCGGTCTTCCGCATCGGCCCGGATGGCGAGTCGCGGCCGTTTGTGACCGGGATTGTCAACGCTACCGGCCTTGCGCTTGGGCCGGACGGCTACCTGTACATCTCTTCGCGCAACGACGGAACGATCTATCGCGCGACGCCGGAGGGCGCTGTGTCGACCTTCTCAGAAGGGATGGGCGTCGCTACCGGGTTGGCCTTTGATACGGCCGGCAACCTGTACGTCGGCGACCGCTCGGGAACAATCTTCAAAATTGCGCAGGATAGGCAGATCTTTGTCTTTGCAACGCTCGAGCCGTCGGTGGCTGCCTACCACCTGGCCTTCGGGAAGGATGGCACTCTCTTTGTTGCTGGCCCGACCACCTCGTCAAACGACACGCTGTATGCGATCCAGCAGGACGGCACGCCGGTCGCACACTACAAGGGTCTTGGCCGGCCACAGGGTCTTGCGCTCGACGTTGCAGGCAACGTGTATCTAGCTGCATCCCTGGGGGGCCGGCGTGGGATCGTGCAGATCTCGCCCGACGGCCAGGCGACGCTGGTGGCGAGCGGCTCCGGCATTGTCGGGCTTGCGTTTGTGCCGGGAGGCGACGCCATCATCGCAACCAACCAGGCACTGTATTCGCTGTCGCTCGGAGTGGAAGGGCTGCGGCTCTTCTGAGCAGCGTGATATGAGCCAGGGTTAAGCTGGCTAAGCTGTGCTGGGCCACAGAGCTTGAAGATTGCCGTTGCGCGCTGCCCTACTGCTGAAGACGCCTCCTACCTCGAGCTTGCCCTCAGACAGAAGCTGCCTCTAGCCACGCTGGACAAAGAAGTCGAAATCGCCACCAGAAAAGGATCCGTCCGCTCCGCTGGAAGTCCCTGATTCAGTACATGCGGACCCATCATGAACGCAGAAATCATTGCCATCGGCTCCGAGCTCCTGACCCCATTCCGGCAGGACACCAACTCGCTTTACCTGACCGAGAAGCTGAACCTGCTCGGCGTCAAGGTCACGCACAAGACGATTGTCGGAGACCGCAGGCAGCACCTGGTTGAGGCAGTGCGGCACGCCATCGCGCGGGTCGACATTGTGATCACCATGGGCGGCCTGGGCCCGACCGAGGATGACCTGACCCGCGAGGCTGTGGCAGAGGCGCTCTCGATACGCCTGCGCCGCAACCAGGAGATCGTTGCCGCACTCTACGCGCGGTTTGCCGCCCGCCGCATTCCTATCACCGACAACAATGCCAAGCAGGCTGACATGCTCGAGGGGGCGGCGCCCCTCGCGAATCCCAACGGCACGGCATCCGGACAGTATCTTGACACGGTGTGGCCGCCGGCCGGGGAGCTGACGGCCGGGCAGGTAGCCCATCGCAAGCTTGTGCTGCTGCTTCCCGGTCCGCCTTCCGAGCTCAAGCCCATGTTTGACCAGGAGGCTGCCCCGCGCCTGCGGGAAACGCTGCCCCGCCGCTACCTTGCCACCCGTACGCTCAAGGCCGCCATGATCGGCGAGTCGGCGGCCGACGCCCGGATCGCCCCGATCTACAACACGTACACCGATGTTGAGACCACGATCCTTGCGCACATCGGCGATATCCAGCTGTCGCTGATCTGCGCCAAGCCCAGCCAGGAGGCGGCACAGCAGCGGGTCGACCAGCTGGCCAGCGCGCTTGAAGAAGAGCTGGATGAGTACATCTACTCGAATCAGGGAGAGCTGCTCGAGCGGATCGTGCTCTATCACCTGGAGCTTCAAAGGGCCACGCTTTCGACTGCTGAAAGCTGCACCGGCGGCCTGGTGGCGCAGCGGCTTACCTCGATCAGCGGCAGCTCTCGCTCGTTCCTTGGCGGCGCGGTCGTTTATGCGAATGAGCTGAAGATCGCCTTTGCTGACGTGCCTGCGGAGCTGATCGAGAAGCACGGCGCAGTCAGTCGCGAGGTGGCGCAGGCGCTGGCCGAGGGTATCCGTGCACGCACAGGCAGCACCTATGGGCTCGCCATCACCGGCATTGCCGGGCCGGGCGGCGGATCAGACGAGAAGCCGGTCGGCCTGGTGTACATCGCGCTCGCTGACGCCCAGGCGACCGAGGTTCTGGAGAAACACTTCACCGGAGACCGAGACCGGATCAGGCAGCATAGCGCCCAGCAGGCGCTCGATCTTGTGCGACGCAGCCTGCTTCGTCCAAGCTGAGCATGGGGCTAAGCTGCTTCGCCGTCCGCGACTGAAGGGTCTGCAGCCAAGGCAGGCTCGAGCGGCAGCCACAGGTTGAAAATAGTTCCGGGGCGCGAGGACTCGGCCGCGGTGCGCGAGCGAAAAGTGATGCGTCCGCCGTGCCTCTCTACCATGGAGCGGACCAGCCACAGACCGAGGCCGGTTCCGTGCTCTCCCTTGGTTGTGAAGAAGAGGGTGAAAAGCTTTGCGCGGGAGGCTGGGTCGATGCCGGCACCAGTGTCCGCTATGGTGATCGAGTAGCCGGGCTGCCCGAGTCCCCTCCTGCGAGGGCTCTCGCCCGAGCCGGTCCTGGGCGTGTCTCCGACCAGCCGATGCCGGGGCTGCACGCGCACCGCGATCGTGCCGTCCTTGCCGATGGCCGCCGCCGCATTCTGCAAGAGGTTAGTCAGGATCTGGCACACTTCCACACGATTGGACTTTAACGGTGCACCGGGGCGAAGTCGCGGCAGCAGGAAGATGTTCTTCGTCCGCACGAGCATTCCTTCGTGCTCCAGCACGTCTTTAACGACCTGGCACAACTCTATTGGGACCAGCCGGCGGTCAGGCTGGAAAAGGGAGAGCGTGTTCGCGACGATCTGGTCAAGACGCTCCACTGCCGAGCTCATGTTTGCCATGTGTTCGTCGAGGTCCTCGGGCGTTCGAGGCCCTGTCTTGAGCAGGTAAAGCTGGCCGACAATGGTCTCCAGCGGATTGCGGATCTCATGCGCCAGCGTGGCCGAAATGAGGCCGGCGACTGCGAGCTTTTCTGATGCGATGAGTGCCGCAAGCGCCTGATCCTTCTCCTGCTGGGTGGTGGAAAGCATGTGGAGAAAGCGACTGATGTTAGCGGCAAGGGCGGAGGAAACCCGGGCGAAAAGGATGGCCGTGGGCACCGAGGCCGCTGCGCAGACGACCTTGACAGCTGCCGCCAGCGGATAGATCGGCCACCAGACCGTGACCACTTCCATGATGTGTGTGGCGCCGCAAGCCACGATGAAAGTACCGAAGGCGAGAAAGATCCAGAGGTAATCGCGCATCGGCTTCAAGGTCCGCAGCTGCCCTGTAATCCAGAACAGGCAGCCAAAGATCAGCCCGTAGGATGCGGCGATCAGCGCATCCATCACCACGTTGGTCCACACCAGCCCTGGCTGGGCGAGATAGCAGTAGCGGTGGGGCACGTAATTGGCTGAAAACAGCTGCCTCAGCATGCCTGCACGGGCCAGCACACCCAGCACGACGATGGCTCCGCTTGTGATGAGAAGCGCTTTCTTCAACTGGCTCTCTCCACGCTCGCGTTGCCGCCTGCCATCTCGCGCCCCTGCCGGTCTGCCGTTCAAAAGCACGCGCTGACACGCCACTCTCCGGTTCCCTCGGGAGAAGGATGCGCGCGTCGTTACTCACGCGCGACGCCTCCAGTGTTCCATAGGGAGACAGTCGAGCGCAGGCACCGACGTAATGAAGCAGCGCTTTTGGCCTGCTTGCGAGAGAGCCCCGAAAGCGCTTTCCTGCAGCGGCAGCAAAGCACAGGTCCTCCTACATCCAAGCTCTATGCCCGGACCCATCGTCGTCGTCGGCAGCATCAATATCGACCTGGTCACCCGCACCACCTGCATCCCGCTTGCCGGGCAGACGGTCGCTGGCAGTGCCTTCCAGATACACCCTGGTGGGAAGGGTGCGAACCAGGCCGTGGCGGCCGCCCGCCTTGATGCGCCGGTCCACCTGATCGGCAGGCTGGGTGAAGATGCGTTTGCTCCGATCCTGCGCTCGGCGCTTGGAGGCGCTGGCGTCAACACCGAAGCAGTGCTGCCGACGCCCGGCCCCTGCGGTGTCGCAATCATTCTCGTGACAGAGGGCGGCGAAAACTCGATCATCGTGACCGCCGGCGCAAACGCTTTGTTGACGCCGGACGATCTCGACGCTCAAGCGGATCTGCTTCGCTCAGCAAGCTACGTGCTGACGCAGCTTGAGATCCCTCTTGCAACCGTCGAGCACCTGGCGAAAATGTGCAGCCGTGAGGGCACTCCGTTGATCCTCGACCCCGCTCCCGCCGCGTTGCTGCCGGCTCACGTGCTTGCGGTCACACGCTGGTTCACACCAAACGAGACAGAGGCCGCCTTCTACCTAAATTCGCTTGTGGGCGACTCGCTTGGCCAGGGCTCACAGCAAGACGACGCTGCACTCGCGAGCCGGTTGCTGACTGCAGGACCCGCTGGCGTGCTTCTCAAACAGGGTGTCCGCGGCGTTCACCTGGCGACCAGGGATGGTGGTTCTGAGCAGATTGCCGCGATGCGTGTCGAGGCCATCGACTCGACCGCCGCAGGGGACACCTTCAACGGTGCCTTCGCCGCAGGGCTCTACCAAGGCATGCAGCCACTGGAGGCTGCGCGCTTCGCGATCGTCGCGGCCGCGCTTTCGGTTACCCGCGAAGGAGCGCAGCCCTCGATGCCCACCCTGGCGGAGGTGAAGGGCAGGCTGGCGCACCCTGGCTGCTAAACTCGTACTCGCCGCCATGCCTGTGTTTACCCTCACGCTGATCGCGATCCTTGCCTACCTGCTGGGCTCGATTCCGTTTGGCTACCTGCTGGTGCGTATCTTTCGCTCCGAAGATATTCGCAAGACCGGCAGCGGCAACATTGGTGCGACGAACGTGGTTCGCTCCGGAGCCAAGGGGCTTGGGGCAGCCACCTTTTTTCTGGATGCGCTCAAGGGCTTTCTCGCGGTCGCCATGACGCGTGAGCTGGTTGTTGCCTCCATGCCGGCGTGGCCACCGCTGGCCCAGTTAGCATGGCAGGGGAGCCTGGCTGCCCGGTTTGACGTGGCTGCCGCCGTTGCCGCTCTCGCTGCCGTTCTTGGGCATATCTATCCGGTCTGGCTGCGCTTCAAGGGCGGCAAGGGCGTGGCGACTGCATTTGGAGTGCTGCTCCAGCTTGCCCCGCTTGCGGCGCTGATCGGTCTCGGCGTCTTTGTCGTCACGGTGCTGATCAGCCGCTACGTCTCGCTCGCTTCGATCCTGGGCGCCCTCGCGATCCCGGTCGCGGCGCTGCTGCTGCCCAGCACTCTTTCCGTCTTCCATCACGCCCATGCAGCGCCCGCAAG
>CAZZYO010000014.1:43256-46472 GCA_964658255.1 Candidatus Babeliales bacterium | reverse complement strand
TCCTGCATTGCAGGGTCGTCGAAGATGGCATCCTGAGGGTGTGGGACGTTTTGGGAGCGGCAATCGAGGCGAGCTGTGGGTGCGGGCGCTGCGCTGGGGCGGCAGTAGTCTGCTGGCCACCGCGCTGGTGCTTCTCGTCGCGGTCTCGTGGCGATGGCCGCTCACCAATGATGCGATCCTGATCCACTATGTCGTGCTCCTGCAGCAGCACGGCTTGGCGCCCTACGCGGGCGTGCATGACATCAACTTCCCAGGCGCCTACCTCCCCGACTGGCTGGCGCTGCGCTACACCGGAGTGGGCCACCGCCTCAACGCTGACCTGTGCTGGCGACTGTACGACCTCGCGCTCTCGGCCGTGGCGCTCGGCGCCATGGTCGTCATCGCGCTGCCCGTAGACTGGTTTGCCGGGGTGTTTGCCGGCTCCCTGCTGGTGCTCTTTCACGGGCGAGACGGCATCGGCCAGCTGGGTCAGCGCGATTACGCCATTGCTGTGCTGCTGATGTTCTCCTGCGCTGCTGTGCTGGTGGCCTTCCGTAGGCTGGCACGCGCCGCGCCCACAGGACCACCTGCTGTTGAGGCGCGCACGGCTCTGCTGTTTGTCGTGGCAGGCATGGCGCTTGGCGCGGCCACTACGATCAAGCCTTTCGGCCTTCTGTTTCTGCTGCTGTACCTGGGCTGGGTCGTGTCTGAGCGGGGCTGGAGAAACTCCGAGACCCGCGCGGGTATGCTGCTTCTGCTGAGCGGCTTTGCGATGCCAATCGCAGCGGCACTGGTCTTCCTGGTCCGGCACCACGCGCTCATTAGCTTCCTCTATACCTGCCGCGTCATGCTGCCCTTCCACGCCTCCATCTCGAGCCCGACCTTGCTCGGCCTCGTGAACGGAACGCAGCGGTCGATTTCAAGGCTGGCCATCCTTGCGCTGGTGCTGGCAGTGGTTCAAAAATCCTGGCGCAATCGCCTGGCGCGCTTCCTGTTCGCCGGCTTCCTGCTGGGCACTGTCTGCTTCTGGATGCAGCACAAGGGGTACCCTTACCAGCGCTACCCTTACATGCCGTTCCTGCTTTTGTGGGTGGCGCTTGAGTGCACAGCGACGCTGCGGCAGAGCGGTACCATCCTGCGCCTGCTCGGCACGGCGGGCATTCTTTACGGTGTACTCAGCGCGGCGCCGGCGTGCCTGCGCGTGGCGATGCAAGCGCACTGGGATGAGCTGTATCTCGCGCCGATGGAGCAGGACCTTCGAAAGGTGGCCGGGTCGCCTGGCATCGCGAGCCTGGATGGCCGCGTGCAGTGTATCGACACGATCTCTGGCTGCATCAGTTTTCTCTACCGAGTGCACCTGACCCAGGCTACCGGCACGCTGTACGACGAATTTCTCTTTCCGCCGCTCGCTGCTTCCGGCGCGGTGCCCCCGGTGGTCGCGCAGGCGCAGCAGCAGTTCCTTGACGAGCTCAGGAAAAATCCTCCCGAGGTCATCATCGTCTCTCCCTGGCTATTTACCGAGGGGCCGGGCAAGTACGAGAAGCTCAAGCGGTGGCCAGCCTTTGAGCAGATGCTTGGTAGGTATTCCCTCCTGGACGAGCGCAGCTTTCCACGAACGCAGAATGGGCCACTTGGATTTCGGATGTACGTGCGGAGGCATGAGAGTGCTGCCCCTGCAGTGCTGCCCTGACGAGCGACTAGAAGTGCGACTTCCGCCTAAGGGAAATCGCACTGACTCTCCTGCCGCCGTGCAGGCCAGGCGGCGCGATGCTCTTGCTCTCCGGTTGCGAGCCACTCCACCTCCTAGAACGTTACCGTGAGCTGGCCGGTAAGCGTCCTCGGAGAAAGGAAGTGGGTGCCGCTGAAGGTGGACAGGAAGTTATACAGAGCGTACTTGTTGGTGATGTTAGCCGCTGTAATCGAGATGTTGGTTTTCAGGCGGTCGCGATGCAGCAGGTTATCCCACCCGGTGGCCATGTCAAAGGTATTGCGAGGAGCAACGCGAGGAGGATGGCGGTCATCGTTCTCCGTGCCCGGCGCGGGAATTTGAAGCAGCGGCGAGCTGAGCTGGGCTGGCGCGCAGGAGGTGAGCGGCGCGGCAAGCGTTGCGCGCACCGCACCGCAGGTCAGATCAATCTGCGCCTGCTGGTCGGCCGAGAGATAGGTCAGGGAGATGGTAGCGTCAGCGCTCGTGGCAAACGGAGCAGCACCGGCGACCTCGCCTGACTCGTAGGACCAGTTGAAGGAGTACCAGGGATCTCCGTGCGCTGATCCAGTGCGCGGCTGAAACTGGAAATGGGTGGTCTGCTGAAAATTCTGATCGTGATCGATGCGGAAAGGAGCCGTCGAGGCGATGGTCGAGGTGTCGTTGAAGAGGATGCCGCCGGTTTCCGGCCCGAAGAAGCGCGCGCGCGTGTGGCCGAGCACGGTGTAGGCCGTCAGCCCGCGCACGTTGGTCAGGTTAATGCGGGCCGAGTAGCCGTCAATCTTCGACTTGCGCCACTGGATGGGGAAAGCGAGTGGCGTGTTGAGCACCGTGTCGAAGTCGAAGTCCCGGTCGGTGAACTTCCAGAAGTAATCGGCCTGGAGTGCGATGTACTTACTCACTCCCTGCTCAAAGCCAGCGGAGAAGTGGTTTCGCTTGGCCGGGGTAAGAGCGGCCTGGGAGGAAGAACCAAGCGAACTGGCGAGACCGCTGGCCGCGCTGGAGGCGATCAGGTTCTCGTTGTAAGGGGTAAGAAAGAACTTGCCGTAGGAGCCGCGCAGGGCCGTGTTCGTGCGCTGGATGCGGTAGCCAAGTCCGGCGCGCGGTTCCACCATCGACCGCGAAGAGATGCCGTTGTAGTTGTCTGCGCGAACGCCGCCCGAGGCGTTCCAGTTGTGCCAGGCGAGCGAATCTTCAAGGTAGAGCGCCTCTTCCTTGATATCGGTCGTGCCACCAAAGTGAGCGATGGCGCCGCCGCGCGTCAGGTCCAGAGGTGCTTCACTCGCAACGTAGGCAGGGTTCGGCTGCTCGCCGGCAATTGCCGTACAGGGGCGCGTTGCCGTGGCCAGGGGTGAGCCGTTGGCGTCAATGCAGGGCGCGTTGAAGGTGGGCGAGGTGATGCCAATGCCAAATGCCTCCGACAGCGGAGTGTGCTGGAAGATGGCGCCACCCTTGAAGGTTTGAATGCCTGCCGTGTGCGAGAGGTCAAGCTTGATGCCGGTGTTGGTAAGGCGCCGGGTGTCAGACAGAGT
>CAZZYO010000014.1:0-43246 GCA_964658255.1 Candidatus Babeliales bacterium | reverse complement strand
AGCCGGTGTATCCGCAAAGACGTTGCCCGACGGGTAATAATGCACCTGGTCCTGCCGGATCCACGTGTTTGCTGACAGCAGGGTGTTCGGCCCAAACAGATGGGTGTAGGTGGGCGCGATGTCGAAGGACTTGATCTCCTGACGCTGATCCTGCCCAGCGGCATTCTGGTCGAACTGGTTTGGCTGCTGGGTCCAGGAGCGAGAGACGTTGATGTTGATATGGGCGCTGTCGTTCGGGGTGGTCTGGGCGTCGACGCGCTCAAACAGGTTTTCCGAGTTGCCATGATCATGCAAGGGTTCGAACTCGGGCGAGTCCAGGAAGCGCCCCGTGTTCAGCAAGTCCACCGCGGTGAAGGTGCCGTACCGGCCGGTTCCAAAGCCCAGCGTGCCGTCTGCGGTCGAAGAACCGAAGGTTCCATAGCCACCGGAAAGCGAGCCGTGGAGTCCACCCGAGTTCAGGCCCGACTTGGTGGTCGTGCGCACCACCATCGATGCCTTGTCTCCATACTCGGCTGGCGCTACCCCGGTGATCACCTCCATCGACTGGACCGACGAGGTGGAAAGCTGGTTTGAGAAGTTGCGGGATTGCTGATCGGAGATAGGCTGGCCATCCACCGAGAAAGAGGTGTCGGCGTGTTCGCCCTGTGGATGAAAGAGCCCGTTTGAGTCGGCAGCGACTCCGGGTGTCGACAGGGTCAGAATCGATGACAGCCCGGAGGAAGAGCTGCCAGTTGGAATGCGGGCAATCATGTCCGCATCCAGGTCAGTATGCACCTCGGGCTGCGCCTCAATCAGGTCGTCGGCATGGACCTCAACCGTTTGTGCTCCGGCCGTTACCGCCAGAGACTGGTTCAGGATGACCGGGATCGAGGAGCGGAGTTCGAGATCCTTGTCAGCGGTAGCAAAGCCCGGAGCGGTGAGCACCAGGTGGTAGTGATTGAAGGGCAGGTTGGAGAAGGTGAAGCGACCATCCGGCCCGCTGGTCGTGGTACGCGTGAGACCAGAAACAGGATTGGACAGTGTAAGCGTGGCCCCGGGAATGACAGCGCCCGCTGGATCGCTAAGGGTGCCACTCACCGAGCCGGAGTTGACGGTGGCCTGACCACGGAGTGCGGGCACAGCAGAGAGCGCAGAGATGGAGAGGCTGGCGGCAAGCACAATGCGTGCTCCAGGCCGAAGGGAATACATGGGTGGGACCTCCTAAGCGGGCCGGAAAGCGTGAAGTTGGGGAGACGTGCTTCAGGCGATGGTGCTAGGAGACTGCAGGCGGAGGGCGATTCCAGAGCGGGTGAGCGAGAGCCAGGCTGGTTGGCGGATGCTCTGCGCGTCGGGCCGGGCGCTCGGCGCGAGACACGGGAGCGACAAAACCAGTGGGGAGGATGACGATCTCGACCGCGGCGTGCGCGGTGACGCAGAGCGCGCAGCCGGCGTGGTCTTCGTGCGCCTGGTGGCTGTGCGCAACCTGGAGGGTCGCACCCACGCAGAGCAGCAGGCAGCAGAGGACGCCGGCCAGGAGGCCATGGCGTCGACGAAAGCTGCGCAGGAGAATAAGCACGGTATCTTTGACTATAGCTTAGGCATCAGGCTTGCGACGCGTGCGGGAGGAGTCATCGGAATGTTTCGTCGTGCGGCGTGTTGGATAGCTGTCTTTGTCACCCTCGCCTGGCCCGGCTGGGCGTTGGGGCAGGCGGCCGGGCAGCGGCTCATCCTAAAGGATGGGACCTACCAGATCGTGACCCGCTACGAAGTGAAGGGTGACCGGGTGCGCTACCAGAGCGCCGAGCGTGGCAACGAGTGGGAAGAGATCCCCTACGCGCTGATTGACTGGCCGGCGACCAAGGACTGGGCGCGAGTGCATGACCCACATGCCGGCGCTGCCCTGGGCACGCCCTCCAGCCATGCAGAGTCGGACGCTGCCGCTGTCGACAAGGAGGCTGCTGCGGAGCGCCAGGCCGAAGCAGCCCGGCAGCCAAGCGTAGCGCCCGGGTTGCGCCTGCCGGACGAGAGTGGCGTATGGGGGTTTGACACCTTTCGCGGTACGCCTGAGCTGGTGCGGGTGGGTCAGAGCAACGGCAACCTGAACCGGGCCACCGGGCACACGGTACTGCGTGCCGCTATCCCGCGAGGCGGAGCCAGGGAGTTGATCCAGATCTCTGGACCCCGCTCCTCAGTACAGTTCCACGTTGCCGAGCCGATCCTCTACGTGAGTGTCGACGCGCCCGACAACGTTGCGCCCGATGAAGCGCTTGTTGTCGACACACACGGAGAAAGCCAGGCAGACAGGAGTGTCGACAAGCGCGAACGGTCAGACCCGGGGAGCCATTACGCGATCGTCCGTGTACGCGTGACGAAGAACATGCGCACGGTTGCCGCCATGAAGCTGAGCCTGCTGGGGCAGCCTACGTCGGGCGAGGACATTGTGCCGACCCGCGCCGAGCTGATGCCAGGCGGCCACTGGCTCAAACTGACGCCTGCCGGGCCGCTTACCTTTGGCGAGTACGCGCTGGTCGAGCTGCTCTCGTCGACCGAGCTCAACCTGGATTCGTGGGACTTCGGCATCGATCCACGTGCTCCTGAAAACAAGCATCCGTTCTCGCCCCTGGCTGCGCCGGAGCAGCAGCCGTAGCTTTCAGCACTAACCGCGTCGCCGGCATGGCAACTGCGCGCGAAGCGATACGGGAACAGGCGCATCCAATAGGAACCAAGCCATGGAAACCGCTCTACTTGACAGTCCGGGATTGCCGCTCGCCGTTGCGTCGCCGCCGCACCCGCAGCTTACCGACCGCTACGGGCGTCGGATCACGGACCTGCGCGTATCCGTCACCGATCGCTGCAACTACCGCTGCGTGTACTGCCGCACCGGGACAGACGGCGCGCAGTACGCCGAGCTGCCCATGGCAGATTACCTGCGGCTCATTCGTGCCTTTGTGAGCCTCGGCATCGAGAAGGTTCGCCTCACCGGGGGCGAGCCGCTTCTCCGCAAGGGACTACCCGAGCTTGTCGGAGAGATCAGCCAGCTGCGCACCAAAGCTGGCGCGGCGCCTGAGATTGCCCTTACCACCAACGGCCACCTGCTGGCCGGCCTTGCCGCGCCGCTGCGTGACGCCGGGCTGACCCGGGTCACCGTGAGCATGGATGCGGTGGAGCCAGAGACCTTTGCGCGCATCACACGGGTCCCAGGCAGCTTCAAAAAGGTGCTTGCCGGGGTACACGCAGCGCAGGCGGCGGGTCTCGGCCCGGTCAAGGTCAACTGCGTCTTGCTGCGCGGGTGGAACGAGGATCAAATCGTACCTTTCGCGCGGTTCGCCCGCGACGAAGGCGTCATTGTTCGCTTCATCGAGTTCATGCCGCTTGAAGAAGAGCGGATCTGGGCACCGGACACGGTCATTGGCATGGATGAGTTGCTGGCCAAGCTATCGGATTTCATGCCGCCCGTGCCGCTACCGGCTACCAGCCCGGGCGAGACCGCGCGCCGCTTCACCTTTGCGGATGGAGTCGGGGAGATCGGCATTATTGCACCGGTGTCGCAAGCCTTTTGTGGTGCATGCAGCCGGGTGCGGCTTACCTCCGACGGCAAGATTCGTACCTGCCTCTTCTCGCACTTTGATCACGATCTGCACGGTGTACTCCGACAGGGCGGCTCGGACGACGATCTTGAGCAGTTCATCCAGCGCACCATTGCGAAGAAGGAAGCACGCCACCACATCGGCGAGCCCGGATTTCTGCAGCCTGGGCGATCGATGGTGCACATCGGCGGTTAGTGGAAGCCGAGCCGCGGGAGTGCCTGCTGGTTCGAGGGCTCCACGGTGCGGCGCTTTGGCCGGCGACCAAAGCCTTCAATTAGCATGTGGCGCCAGAGCGACAACGCTCGAGTGGGTTGGTCTGGCACTTGTGGCTAACGATCTAACCTGTTCCCCAACAAACAGAAAAGCGCCCACAGCACGTCGATGAGGCTGAGATGCAGCCTGTTGGCCGGTCGGCAGGCGAAGAGCCCTCTACAAGGCTCCTGTGACGAACAGGGCAGCGTGGCCTGAGAAGACCTGAATCTATGTAATTGTTCGATTGCTCGGCGTATGTTGTTAATTCAATCGCTGCTGGCGCGTGAAGATCAAACCGGCTGTCGCTCATGCAGCCTCTGGAACTGGAGAACGAGAGCGCGGGTGCGACTGGCAGCTATCAATTCCTGCGGAGTCATCCCGGCAAAGGCTTCAAGAGGTGAGGACAGCCATTGCTTTTCCCTCGGTACGACGACATAGTCATCCATTCGGGAGAACAGCTCGCACAGGTCGCGCGTCTTCTTGTACCTCTGACTGGTGCCTTGGCCTGCCTCCCAGTTCTGTAGAGTGCGCGCCGTCACATTCAGCGCGTTTGCCATCTCTACCTGGTTCCGTCCCAGCCGTTCTCTTGCTTCATCCACCGCGAAGTGATGCTTCCTGACCTTGGTTTACTTCATGGCTGGTTCTAATGCGGGACGGCTATCGCCATCGACGGAGCGGCCCCTTGAGCATGCGCCTTGGCTGCGTCTGATCTGAGACGCAGTGGCAAGCTCGGTCCCGTAACTTTGGCTTTGCTCTGACCAGCTTGCTGCACCGGCCGGGGGCTAGAAGGCGTAACGTGCTCCGAACTGAAATTGCCGTGGCTGGTTCGCAGAGCCGGTGACCTGGCCGAAGCCGGTGAGAACCGACGGATCGGTGGTTACGGAAGGATTCCAGAAGACGTTTGGGTAGCCGTACTGGACGGTGTTGGTCACATTAAAGGAGGCGACTTCGAGCCGGACGCTTTGCTCGTGCGGAAGAGCGAAGGTCTTGTACACGGAGACGTCGGCACTGTGAGCCCCGTCTGTGCGCACGCTGCCGAGGTAGGCCGGCGCGGTGCCGGGCACGAACTGGCTGGCCGGCTCCCCGAAGCAGTTGTAGTTGAACCACTGTGCCGGGGTGCGCCGGGCGTGCAAGCCCGGGTCGCAGGTCAGATCGACGCGCTGATTGAAGTAGGGGTCGCCGGTGCCGGAGGGAGCGGCGATGGGTACGCCGTCAGAAAGATAAGTCACCGTGTTGAGGGTCCAGCCCCCAAGCAGGGAGTTCGAGAGCCCGTCGAGATTGAGTGCGCGGCCTTTGCCGATGGGGAGATCCCAGGAGATCTGCCAGTTGAACTGGAAGCGAACATCCTGCGAGCTGAGAGAATGCTCAAGCTCGAGGTTGCGCCAGTCCTGCGGTGCGCCGGAGTGGTATCCGACAAAGCCGAAAGGAGGCTGGCTGTCGTCGCTGATGAGCTTGCCCCACGTAAAGCTGGCCAGGGTCGAAAGGTGATGGCTCATGCGCTTTTCGAGCTTGGCCTGAAGCGAACTGTATTCGGAGTCAGCCCCGGGGAGCCCGTTGATGAGCACGCCGTTGCCGTAATTGCCGTTTGAGAACTGGGGATACGGCTCGAGGGTAAGCCAGAGGGGAACGGTCGATGCGCCGTAGAGCGCGTTGGTGGCTGGGTAGATGGACGCGTAAGGATTGGGAACAGTGACGCAGTCGGGCTCAGCGCTCGTAACGCAGAGCGCGCCACCATTTTTCGCAATGGTTTGCAGCGAGAGCGTGTTGAGATCGACGCCGCCGAGGGGCAGGAACAGGCCTCGGCTGCCGACGTACGCGACCGACAAAACGGCTTCTGCAGGGAACTGGTACTCGAAGCCGAAGTTGTAGTTATAGGTGGTAATGGTACGAGGAGAGTGAAAGACCGTGCTTAGTCCGGTCCCAAGATTGGTCGCGGCTCCGAGGGTGTTGCCCGTGGGCTGGACAACGCCTGCGGGAAAGGGATTGCTGAGCAGGTTGAGCGGCACGGTGTTGCCGTCGGTGTTGAACTGGGTAGCATTCCACGTCGAAACGGAACCGAAGCCATCGGAGTTGAAAGCAGCGTTCGCGACCATCTCGCTGCTGGGGCCGTAGTAAATGCCGGCGCCTCCGCGAAACACGAGGCTGGACTGGGGATTGTAGGCAAAGCTGGCGCGTGGGCCAAGATCTTTCAGCTTGGTCGAAAAAGGACTGCGGGCGCCCGGAGACACAAAACGTTCCCCGCCCGTAAGGTTGAGGCCGCCTGCAGTAAAGGCGAGATTCGGATCGAAGTACTCCTGGCGATTGTGGCGCTCCGTCCGGCCGCCGGAGATATCCCACCGCAGGCCCAGGTTGAAGGTGAGCTTGGGGGTGACGTGGAAGTTGTCCTGAACGAAAGCTGCGTAGTAAGGATTGGCCTCGGCCGCGATCACGTCCTTGGTGAAGTTGTCGCTCTCGCCGCCCGGATATGAGCCCATGCCGAGCAGGAGCGAGGCAAAGTCGCTTCCGTCCCCGGCAAAGGTGGTGGAGCTGGTCGCGGTGTTGTCGAAGCTGTAGGAGCCGGCCGGTGAGGCTGGCTGGCCGATGTTGAGCAGCCGCTTCTGAAATTCAAAGCCGAGGCTGACCTCGTGTTTGCCCAGCACCTTGGTGAGGGTGGAGCTAAAGTCGAAGTTCTCGCTGGCGAAGAGAAAAACGTCAGCGTTGCTGGTGCCTCCGATGGCGGAGGTCGTGCCAAGCGTAACGACGGGCGATTGCTTGTAGACGACCTGGCTGGCGAGAGAGGAGGGAAACCCAAAGGAGGTGATGTCGGTGCTCTGGCGAGGGTCGCCGGTCTGATCTTCATAGTGGCGCGTAAAGGAGCCGCGCAGCTGGAGCACGGTCGTGGGATTGAGAGTGAGGTCGTCGCCGACGAGCACGTTGCGGGTGTTGGTGGTGTTGGTGAAGTAGAAGGGGTCATACGGGCTGCCATAGAGGTTGGCGTTGCCGAAGTTGAGACGTCCGTAGGAGAAGCGGCCGAAGATGCGATTCCTTTCGCTCTGGGCGTAGTCAATGCGGACGTCGAATTTCTGTGCGTGGAAAGGGTCCAGGCCGGACGTGGCGTAGTTGTTGACGTGATACGGGCCGCCGTCGCCGGGTTGGTTTGGGAGGGGATAGAGATTGGCGAACTTGAGCGCCACAGGGTCGAGGTTTGCAGAGGGGATGACGTTCCCGGCGAAGGCCTGACGGGTGCCATCGGACTTGTCCGGCACGAGCGGGTTGTAGATGGTGAGGCTGTCTGCGGAGAAGTCGCCGGTGCGCTCCGCGGCGGTGGGCACGGTGAGCGCGCCGCTCTCCAGCAGCGCCTGCTGGGTCGCCTCGTAGTCCCCGTAGAAGAAGAGCTTGTCCTTGATGAGCGGTCCGCTGATGGAGCCACCCTGCTGGTAGCGGTGGAAGTCGGGCGGAGGCAGGCCCGGATTGTAAATTTTGTAGAAGTAATCGTTGGCCGCCAAAGCATTCGGACGGAAGTAGCCGAAGCCATCGCCGTGAAGTTTATTTGTGCCTGATTTCGAGACAAGACTGATGACGCCGGCTCCGCCGCTGGCGTAGGTGGCGGGGGTGTTCTGAGTCTCCACGCGAAACTCTTCCACGGCATCTTCGGGGATCTGGAAAGCGGGAATGATCGTGGCGATATTATTTTCCGCAACGCCGATCGGGCTTCCATCGAGCATGTAGTAGACGTTGCCCTGCAGAGAGCCGTTGATGGTGTAGGCGGAGACGTCGACGAGCGAGCGGGCATTGGAGATGCTGGGATTGTCAGAAGAGTTGGGAGTCCCGTTGGCCGGCAGGACGCCGGCACTGAGCTGCACAAGTTGATAGACGTCGCGGGTAACAAGAGGCACGCGATCAATGGCTTGTGCGGAGATAAGCTGGCCCACAGTCGAGTTACTGGCATCGATGAGCGAGGCAGATGCGTCAACGTTGACTGTCTCGGTGACGGCGCCTGGTCGCAGCGAGACGTTGATGGTGCTGACCTGGTCCACCGAGACACGGACGTTGCTTTCCACATCGGTGTCAAATCCGGTGCGGCTGATGGTCACTGTGTACGAGCCGGGGGCCACCGAGATAAAGGAGTAGAGGCCGGCTGCGGTAGTAACGGTTGAGATCTTTGTGCCTTTGGCCGCGTCCTGCGCAATGACGATTGCGCCTGCGACCTGCGCGCCGCTGGAGTCGAGGACGGTTCCGCTAATACCACCGCGGCCGGCCTGCGCAAGCGACGTGGAAGTTGAAAAAAGAACCAACCCTGAAGAGCACATGGCAAGGAGGCAGCGGAAAGGCCCGCGACCACAGAGTTTTGTCACGATCGATCTCCTGTGAGCCGAGCAACTGTAACTACAACTGTCTCGTGTGTTGAGGTAGATATAGGTTTCATGGCGAAACGTGTCAAGCTAAAAGCACGGGTTTGCTGACTTCCAGGTCAGGGCTCGAAATTTCTCGAAGCAGCCAAAGAGCCCTTGTGAAGCGTTTGCGCTATGTCAGTCGAGCGGTTCTTCTCTTGATGGCGTGTGCCTGGTGCGGACACCTGGCAAGCCAGAGCCCGGAGAAGCCATGGATGAACAAAACACTTTCTGCAGACAGGCGTGCTGATCTCCTGTTGCAGCACCTCACGCTGGAGCAAAAGGTGCAGTTGTTACATGGCACGGGTGATCCACATGTGGGGCCGCCTGATCTGCACGCCGAGGAGAGTAACGGAGGGTCAGGCTATGTCCCGGGGTTTCCGGAGTACGACCTTCCAGGGATACAGATGGACGATTCGGCATACGGCGTCGCGTACTCCGCGGGTAGTGGCCGGTACTCGACTGCCTTACCCTCGAACCTCGGTCTGGCAGCCACATGGGATCCAGGCGTAGCAGAAACCTACGGCGCGCTTATCGGCCAGGAGCTGAGGGACCAGGGATACAACATGACCCTGGGCGGGGGAGTCAACCTCACCCGCGAGCCGCGCAATGGACGAACGTTTGAGTACCAGGGAGAAGATCCGCTGCTGGCAGGCACGATGGTGGGCCACCTGATTCGCGGTGTTCAATCAAAGCACGTGATTGGAGACATCAAGCACTTTGCGGTCAACGACCAGGAGGATGGACGGCACGCAGTCTCGTCAGAGATTGACGAGCGCGCGATGCGCGAGACGGACCTGCTGGCGTTCCAGATCGGCGTGGAAATAGGAGAGCCTGGAGCGGTGATGTGCGCTTATAACCGCGTGAACGGTACCTATGCGTGTGAGAATGACTTCCTGCTGCACGACGTTTTGAAGCGCGACTGGAAGTACCCGGGCTTTGTGGTGTCGGACTGGTTGGCGACGCACTCTACCGAAAAAGCCTCACGTGCAGGACTCGACCAGGAGCAGCCGGGCAATTGGTTTTTTGGCCCCGCGCTGATCGAGGCAGTGCATTCAGGAAAGGTTTCGGTGCCAGAATTAGATGAGCACGTTCACCGCATTTTGCGTTCGATGTTTGCTGCGGGCGTGGTGGACGATCCGCCCAAGAAGCAGGTGCCTGACGTATTCGGCGCAGCGCAAACCGCGCGTTCGATCGAGCAGCAAGCCATCGTTTTGCTGCGAAATCAACAAGGAATTCTCCCGGTCGATAAAGCACGTGTTCACACGATCGCAGTCATTGGGAGGAACGCGGATCGGGGTATGATCTCCGGCGGTGGATCGGCGCAGGTTGATCCACCGAAGGGCAATGCTATCGGGGAGATACCGGAGAAGGACCGGAGCGAGGATTGGCAAAAAGCCATATGGTTCCCTGATGCGCCGCTCACCGCGATCAGGGCGGCGCTGCCGGGAGCGATGGTTCGATTTGATTCGGGCGCTGATCCCGGCAAGGCAGCGCTCGCTGCGCGTGGCGCGGATATCGTTCTTATCTACGCTTACCAGTGGCAGGCGGAGGGCGTGGATCTGCCAACACTTGCGCTACCGGATAAGCAGGACCGCCTGATTACGGAAGTGGCGAAAGCCAATCCTCACACCGTCGTCGTGCTTGAGACAGGCGGCCCGGTGCTGATGCCGTGGCTGCATAGTGTGGCCGGCGTAATTGAGACTTGGTACAGCGGCACGATGGGCGCGACAGCGATTGCGGACATCCTGGTGGGCGATGTGAATCCTTCGGGGAAGCTGCCGGTAACTTTTCCAATGGCAGATGGCGATCTCCCGCATCCGAAGCTGATTGCGCCGCCGCCCGCATCTCGGGAGGACTGGAGTGATGCGGATGCGATGTCTCGCCGGTTGCTTGCGGGGTTGCCAAGCTTTCCAGCGCCGTACGATGAGGGACTCAAGGTCGGCTACAAGTGGTACGACGCGGAGGAGATGCCGGCGCTGTTTCCCTTCGGCTTCGGGCTTTCGTACACCTCGTTCGTCTACTCCGATTTGGTTGTGAGCCCGGGCGAGATGACCGCCGTCAACTTCACTATCACGAACACGGGAGCACGGGTAGGAGCAGAGATCGCGGAAGTGTATACAACGATGCCTGCCAACAGCGGAGAGCCTCCGAAACGGCTGGTGGGATGGATCAAGGTTTCGCTACAGCCCGGAGAAACGAGCCACCCCTTGGTTAAGTTGTCGCGAGATAGGTTTGCTGTTTGGGACGAGAAGAAACAGGCGTGGTCGATTCCAGCCGGAGAGTACAGCCTGATGGTCGGACCCAACTCGCGTGACCTTCCGCTGAAGGCTTCTATGGCAATGCGAGGTCATCCATAAGCTCGAGGCAAACTTCGGCCAGCCTTGATGAAAATTGCTGTGCAGCAGCCAAAGTAAGGTTCGGGCCTATAGATACTCGACTCCGAGCCGTCTGTCGTCCACGGCCTGCGATGCATGCGTACCTCGACCCGCTTCGGTTCCTGGTTGCATCGTCAAGAATAGCTAGCGACTGCGCGAGCAAAAACATCTTTTCCAAAACCGTGCACAACTCCGGGCCCTGCGATGGATTTCTGCCCGCGAAGTGCTCATCGCAGGAGAACATCCCGTTCGGCCTTACGACAGGACCCGGGGCGCTTACGACCGCTACCTTGATGAGGTGGGAAGTGGGTAAAAGCCATTCCGAACACGACCGCTGCGCGGTGCATCCGCCCGCGATGTGCAGAATCTCACGGCCGACTTTACGCGAATGTTACAGCTGTTCTGAAGCCCTCACCCGAAACACGTCACCTTCACTATCAACGTGCAGTCATAACCCCGGAGGACCTTAGCAGGACGATGAGAAAGCTGTCGAACCGTGACAGGGGAAACCGGATGCATTCACTGGAAGTTTGGTGCACAGCGACACAAAGGCTGCCGGTGTAGAGGTGGGGACTAAGTCAGCCGTATCATCGAAGCGGAACAAGGTAAGCCCGTTGCCTCGCCCTTTCAGAGGCAGGCGTTGCCGCAAGGCACGTTGCCGGGGCAGCGGTTAAAGGAGAACTCGATCGGCGAACGCGTGTACCGCGGAGATGCACGCTGTCAGGTCGAACGTGCCGGCCGGCAGCCTGGAACACTCAAGCGCGGACGAAACCACGAGCGTCCGCCTCGAAGCGACAGAATCGCGGCAGGTTGTTGCCCGAACAACGAGCGTATACCGCTCTCCGGTGAGAAGGAGCTTCGCTACAATCAGCTATGCCCAAGCCTCGCAAGAAGATCCTCGGAAAGGGCGGTCTACACTTCATCACTTCAGCTTCCTTTCACCGCCAGGAGAAGCTTGGCACGGAGAAACACCGAAGCCTCATCTGCCAGTTGCTGGAAGAGCTTAGAAACAAGTACCGGTTCGAAATAGTAGGCTACGTTGTGATGCCTGCATTTATTCAAATGCTTCTATCCGAACCTGGTGCAGAGACCGTCGAAACAGTCGTCCTTGCTTTGCGCCAGCGTTACCAGAGACGCTACAACGTCTCTGCTCGGTCTGATGAACCGGCTTGGGAGAAGACCTTTTCCGACGTGCATGTTGTTAATGCGGATCGGATCCTTGGCTGCTTGAGCCTCATGCATGAAGCGCCTGTGAAAGCCGGCCTTGTAGAGGAGCCGTCAGATTGGGAGTGGAGCAGTGCGCGGCGATATCTAGGCATGCCGGAGGGTGTTGTTTCGATCAACCCGGTAAGTACAGGCTAACGGCCTGAGGTATGCCAGCCATACTCTGCTATGAGCGTTTACCCGACGACTCCTGACGGACGGTACTTCGTTCTACGTGGCAGGCTTCGACGCTGTATCAATCCTCACCTGACAGCCGAACAAAAACAGCATTGGACTGCGTTGCTGATGGCGGCACGTCGTGCGCGGGGGATTACGATGCGAGCTGGAGACCAGGGCGGCCGGGAGAAGGCCAGGCAACAGGTCGAGAGTGTGAAGATTGGTTTGGGAGAGCGAGTACCAGTGTGGTGAACGGACGGTGCACAGGACCTGAACCGGCAGTTGGTAAAGAACACCCAGTATGCCGCCTGGTTCGCTGCACTCGACCGCGTTGACTACGGCTGACACTTCGGGCCTGATTCATTTAACGACGTATCTGGAAGGCGCCAGGCTTGAACAGAATGGAAAGAACGACGGCTACGCTATTCCAGATGACTTAGGTTATGTGGAATCTGCGCAGGCGTCGAACTTTGTTCGACTCTTCAAATGAAATCTATTGAGTAGCTCCCAAATGGCGTGAGCGGCGTTTATCAAGACCTACATCGTTCGGTCGAGTCGGTCGCGAGCGGGTGAGGAATCGTTCTGGCGCGCGTTGAGCCACCGATTTACTGTGGACACACACAAACCCATCGAGATGAGAAAAATAAGAATACAAAAGAGAGCGCCCAGATGCATCCCCGAGCTGATGTCAGTGCCAGATGGTTGAGAAAAACGAATAAGGAGGATTGCTCCGCTTACGAGTGTGGTGAGACCTGCATACAGGACGGTTCTCAGCGGCTTGCGTGGCGGAATGTATGGATCGTGAGCGGGCGCAGGAATAGCTGCTCGCAAACGCGGAAAGACTTTTGGATGGAGCCACCGATTGAAGTAGAAGGCGGATACCGCATAGGAGAGCAGACAGATGGGAATGAGAGACAAGGCGCCGGGCGTTCCCCCGAAACGGCTAGCGGGCCAGTGCTGGTCATGTCTGAAGTGCATGACGATGAGGAAACACGTGGTGATGCATGTAAACGCCCAAAAAACGAAGATGAGTTTGCGCTTCATATCCATCTTTGTCCCCATTGTCTGACACCTTTTCATCTGTAGTTGGCCGCGATTGGGATTCACGGCCCAACATACATGCGTTCAATCATGAATCGCAAACCAACTATCGAGTCTGGGTTGATAATGATATGTCGGCTTCTCGTCAGCAACCCCTCTCCCTGGGTTCGCTGCAGATCCCATCTGACAGCAACGGCGTTTCAAGGTACTTATGCTGATTGATAGCCTAAGATTTTGACAGGAGGGTATAGATTGCACAGACATGCTGATGGCAGTTCAGGGGACGCAGACTACGGCGTGATTGGGCATGGCTACATTTCGTACCGCCAGCCCGAACCTGTCATTGCCGAAGCGATTGGTAAAGCTCTCGGCGTCGCATGCACCGTCCTGAATGTTGGCGCTGGCGCAGGCTCATACGAGCCAGTAGATCGCCAGGTGACGGCTGTAGAACCATCCGCATCGATGCGAGCACAGAGGCCCAAGTATCTGCCCGAGGCGATTGATGCTGTCGCCGGATCGCTCCCGTTTGCTGCCGACACGTTCGATGCAAGTATGGCAACCTTCTCTGTTCACCAGTGGCCGGACCTCGAGGCTGGTCTGGCTGAAATGCGGCGGGTGACGACCGGTCCGGTGCTCATCTTGAGCTGCGATCCAGAAGCTCTCCACCATTCGTGGCTACAGGAGTATGCGCCTGAGATGATTGCAGTCGAGGCGCGGCGTTACCCTTCTTTGGCCGCCATTCAGAGAGGACTGGGTGGAGTTACGGAAGTGATTCCTGTTCCCATCCCCTTGGGATGCACGGACGGCTTCAGCGAAGCCTATTATGGACGTCCGGAACGCCTTTTGGAGGACGGAGCGAGACGAGCCAACTCTGCCTGGAGCTTTGTGGATTCTGCTGCCGAGTCGCGCTTCGTGGAACAACTGCATCACGATTTGCAAAGCGGCTTGTGGGACGCGACGCATGGCTACCTGCGCCAACAACCGTTTTTTGAAGGCTCGCTAAGGCTCGTAGTTGCCAAACGTTAAGTGGTGCAGGTTCCAGCCTAGGAGCGAAAGTGGCACTGCCGCTTCATAGGACGTCTGGAGTGAACCGGTCTGCCAACTGACCACAACGGCGTTTGTCAGTACTTAGCTTGGCTAATGACGGGATGCACGATCACTGGAGCTTTGATCGAATTCGCAATGAAGCAAGCGTGGTGGGCCTTTTCGTGCAGAGCTTCAGCCCGCACGGCATCGCTCGCGGCGGTGATAGTGACCGTCGGACGCAGATCCACTCGTACGAAGGCCCCCGCACCGCCCATCGCTTCTTCCATCTCACCCATTGGCCGATCCTCATAGGACGAAACGACGACGCCATTGACAGCGCAAAGGTGAAGGTAGGTAAGCATGTGACATGCAGCTGCGCTGGCAACCAGCAGCTCTTCAGGGTTGTACCGTCGCTTATCTCCGCGAAAGGCAGGGTCGCTGGAGCCGCTGATCGTGACTTTCTCCGGAGCAGAGATATCGTGTTCCCGGCTATAGCCGGCATAGCTCGAAGTTCCCAAGCCGGTGTTGCCGGTCCAAGTGATGTGCACTTCGTACTGGTGAGAGCGCTTGCTTACGGGCGATGCCGTAACATCGCTTTTCACCATCGCGGAACGCTCCTTCGTCCAGGCATGGGAAACTTCCATGGCGGCTTGCAGATCGTCGACGACCAGGACGAGTCGATGGTTATGGTCGCTGTATTGCGTCAAGACGTTCACGTCGGCTTGGGCCATCCGGCGAAGGAGTTTACCGAGCTGTCCCGGCTCACCCTGACTCAATCTCTGGATCACAACATCGTCCTCCTGAACGCCGTTGATTCCCTCCGCTTCGAGAGCTCTCCTCCCAGCTATCGCATCGTCAACAAGAAAGTTGGCGACCCCACGGCCGTCCACAACGAACATGCCGCCTCCTTCAAGGCTGACTCCCGCTCGGCCAAGAATCTCTCCCATTTCTGCAAGTGCGCCCGGCCTGTCCTCCAGAACAATCTTCAGGTTTTTCATCCCTGCTCCTTTCATGTGCTGTTGCCATCTTCGGCCTGCACGGGCGTTCACACTTCGTCGCAGGCCGCAGCGTGGATGCGCAGTCCTTCCGTATGCTCGTAGGGGAGGCAAGTTGCGGAAACACACCCAAAAGAACAAAGCAGTCCACGAGGATGTTCTTCTTTCGGCCATTGCGTCGGCGATTGGAGAACCTGCAAGAACGCGAATGCTGCTCAGCTTGCTGGACGGGCGTTCGCGCACCAGCACGGAGCTCGCAACTCTTGCAGAAGTAAGTCCATCCACGGCGAGCGCGCACTTGAACCGTCTGAGAGTAAGCAGGCTGATATGCGTCGTTGCGCAAGGGCGGCACAGGTATTATTCGCTGCGGGGTCAGGAGGTCGCCCGCGTTCTTGAAGGCCTTGGTGTTTTGGCGGCCGGAATAACGCAAGAGTTCGTGCCGAGTACACCAGAGTCACTGAGGAAAGCGCGCAGTTGTTACGACCACATGGCAGGAGAAGTCGCTGTGGCGTTGCACGACCACTTCCTTGGAGAAGGCTGGCTGATTTCTGAGCTCGACGGAGAAGGCAACGCCTACGCCGTCAGCGATGCGGGCGTACGCACTCTCGGTCGCTTAGGGATCCAGGTTGCCGCCATGAGAGGTCTCCGGCGCAGACTAGCCTATGGTTGCCTCGACTGGAGCGAGCGTCGGCCTCACATTGCCGGTGCTCTGGGAGCTGAACTCTTGAAATACGCCGTGACGAACAAGTGGGTCGTTCGCGACTTAGACAGCCGCACCCTTCGTCTCACCAGCTTCGGTGAGAAGGACGCCTTTCGGGCATTCGGAGTCAGATTTGAACGAACGCGACACCGCACTGGTTAGCTGCCGGATCAGTCCTCAAAAGTCGCAATATGGGAAGTAATTCGGACGACGCGGCCCCTCACCACAAACGAACGTTTTCGGTAGCGTACCCTGCTTCAGCATCCTACAAGCGGCTTGGTCGCTATGTACGCAGCTTGGCCTCATAGGACCGAGCTAGATCGGGCCATCCTGGCGCTGTTGCTCGGCTGCGGCCTCTGCAGGGCCGAGTGGCTCGCCCTGACGGTCGACAGCATCGAGCAGCGGGAAGGTCTCGCTGGGTCGTCCCCGATCTGCTCGGCAAAGGCAACCGCCGGCGCACCGTGCCCGTGCCGGCCGCAGTCAAGATCCGGGTCGAAGAGTGTATCCCTGCTGCCGGGCTCGGCTTGGAACCATCCAGGGAACAGGCCGGTGTCCAGTCTGGCGAGCAACACAGCAAGACGCTCTTCCGCCCCATCTCAAAGGCGGGCAAGATCACCGGAGATTGCTTGAAGGATGAGAAGGGTATCTGGAGCCTGGCCGTTTGGTATGCGAAGCAAACCACGCTTGGCAAGCTCGCGCTTCATGAGCTGCGGCGAACCTGCGCCAAGCTATGCCGCAAGGCTGGCGGCCACCTCGAACAGATCCAGCTCCTGCTCGGCCATGCCTCGATCCAGACCACCGAGCGCTACCTGGGCACCTTGCAGAACCTGGCTGCCGCCGTCAACAATGCGATCGGGCTCGAGATGCATTAGGTCGGGCTTAGCGCGGGAGTTATTTCGCAGTTAGGCGAGCTGCCTTCCTGGTGGCTCTCTTGTGCTTGGCCCAGCGTTTGCGCTGCGCCTCGGCGACCCTCTGCCGGCCTTCTTCGCTCATCCCCCGCTTGGGCGCGCCGGGCTTCGCGACTGGTTTGGTGGAGGTTTGTCTGGAAGCTTGGGCGGTAAGTGCTGCGCGTGCTGCCTGCAAAGCGGTAAGTGCTTGATCGATGATGGTAAGAACGTCTTGCTCGGCCGTAGAGAGTAAGTGGTTTCCAGTACGATGCAGCCGGCAACCTGCTCAAGGATGCAGCGGGTAATCAGTACACCTACGACGCCGAAGGGAACGTGGTACAGGTAACGGGAACCAGCTCCGGCACACTCAAGTACACCTATGACGGGTTGAACCAGCGGGTGCGCGTGGACAAAGGCTCAACCTACCAGGAATACGACTTCAACGTCGCCGGGCAGCGCGTCTCGATCTGGAACGGAACGACCAACCTGCAGGGGCAGTACTACGCAGGCAACCGTCCACTCGCCTACTACAAGAGCGGCGCCACACACTTCCAGCATCAGGACTGGCTCGGGACAGAACGCATTCGCACGACCTACAATGGTGCCGTGGAAGGCAAGTTTACCCAACTGGCATTCGGTGACGGCTACCAGCTCGTTTCCGGCAGCGATACCGACGATGCGCACTATGCCAGCCTCGACTACGACGCGCCGACGCAGACCTCGCATGCTCAGTTCCGGGAACTCGACACCATCCACGGGCGATGGAACAGCCCAGACCCATATGACGGTTCCTACGATGCCAGCAACCCGCAGAGCTTCAACCGCTATGCCTATGCGCTCAATAACCCGCTGAGCTTTGTGGATCCCAGCGGGCTTGAGTACTGCACTTGGAATGATGACACAAACACTCTGACCTGTTACCCGGATCCGTGGCAGTGCCAGGAGTACGGCAACTGCCCGGGACAAGGAGGCAACCCACCCCACCACCGTCCAATCCGCAACCGCCCCAACCTCACATCCCCCGCCACTTCCCCCCGAACAGGCCCCAAGTAGCCTGAACTCTCCCAAGAGTTGCCTTGCGACTGCTTTGTCTAACGGAAGAGATGTAGCTCTTGCTCTCGATGCTGTTGGAGATGTGGCAACTGTAGCCGTCATTGCGAACCCTGCTTCGACGACCGCGATTGTGGTGGGTGCAGTAGCCGGCGCGCTCGGCAGTTTCAATTCCATTCAAAACTTCAGCTGGTTTGGCTACGGAGTAAGTTTCACTGGGCAGACGATTGGTGCAACTAGCCTTTTGACTCATGCCTTTGAAACCGGCAGTTTCATTCAAGCAGGGACTTCCTTCGCCAAAGGCCTCACGCGTCTTGGAATTGCTATTGGGAGGCCTCTTCTTGCCTATTGCTCTCCTTGACTACTGCGTCGACTATGCATTTCTATGGTCATCATTACAAATCTTCAAGAACGACTGATTCAAAGTGGACCTATTCATGAAGGCTCCGAATCACTGGTGCCCCAAGTAACGGGAATCGCCTTCACTGTGCCTCGAGCTTCGCAAATCAGTTCAGTATCGCAAGCATCACAGGCTTGGATAAGTGCCAAGGATTTGGATCCAACGTGCTTAATGGGCTTCTCGGCAATACAGCTTCCGGCTTGGTGGATGCTTACGATGCATACAAAGGCCAAAATGGAAAGAACGGCTTTCAACTCTACGGAATGGGGATTGCTGGAGGACTGACTCTTGGCATCCCTGTAGCCTCCTCAGCTCCGCCAGGCGTGCTTGGTCCTGTAGGAGTAGCCATAAATGCTGGCATTGATGCTCTTTCTACCAGTTCATCGGTATCGGTTTTCGCCGAGACCACAATAGGCGATAGTGTTGCTTTGCCTGTCGCACTTGCTAAATCCGCACTGGACACAGCAACCTTCGGTGCAGGATACCTCGTATGCCACAACTAGATGCGAGCGTTAGTTGCGCTATAGGCCTAGCTCATGATGGATGGGCCTTCTTGTCGGTCGTTCTGATCATGACTGGCGTCGTTATCACAATCTCGCTTCTTACCCGTAGCGACGGCCTTCGTGACGGGTTTATTGCACCCAGGATTCTGCTGCCGATCTTCTTTATTTTTTGCCTGATTGCCTGTTTGCAGGACTGGAAATCCATTCAGCAAGCAGGTACGGTCTCCAGTGTCTTTCTGATAAAGCCGATCCTTCCGCTAGGGGCAGCGGCGATTGTCTTCCTCGCCACGTTTGCGTTGAGTGCCTTCCTTGATCGAAACGCCGAGTAGAGCAATGCCCCAAATAACGCGACGCCCTGGTACAAGAATCCTTGCATTACAAGTGCCCTCGCCAAAGGTGCTGGGGGCACAGCTATTGATGCGACAGGACTGCTGCCCGAAGGTGGTGTTGTCGCTTCTGCGTTCAGCCTTTGGCATCGGGCCGCTGCCGTTGCTGACCGAGGGAAAATTCTTGAGCGAGTCCAATTTGGGGCCGCGATAATTTCCACCGCGAATGCAGGTTCTGATGTTCAAAGGTCGGAAGGTGCCTTTTCGCTTAGTGGCGCTCAGTTGGCCACCGGGGCAGCAGTCATTGGGGCTGGCCTTCTAAGGTCCGCGCTGATTGCTGGGCAAGCTCTTTCCGCAGCGTCCGTTTTAGAAGATTTGTACAGAACTGTAAGGCGGTGGCCGGATGCCATCCCTAAAGGTGTTCACCGAAGAAGACAGGAAGATGCGCTTGCCGTGGTGGGGCATGGCCGGGATCATACTGGTCGGCCGGGGACTGTCAGGAAAAAGGCTCAACGTCTGGCGAAGCAATGCGGCAGAACAGTTCGTGCAGCAGGCGACCATTAAGCCTGTTGGCAGCACGTTTACGTTGACGGTCGATCCACAATCGATCTACTCAATCTCGACGATGGGAGGGCAGCGAAAGGGTAGTTTTACCAACGTACCGGCCAGTAAGCCATTCCCAATGCCCTACTATGAGACCTTTGAGAGCTATAGGATACCCGAGCAGTATGGCTACCTGCCGCGCTACACGGCGGATATCGACGACGCATTTGAGATTGCGGACTGCCCGGAACGGCCAGGAAAGTGTCTCCATCAAGCTGTACCCCAACCGCCAATCTCCTGGGCTCCAGAGTAGAAGCCGTATACGATCCTCGGAGACGATCACTGGCAAGACTACCGGGTGAGCGCGGACATCTACCTGAAGGACGGTGAGTCCGGCGGCGTGTTAGGACGGCTAAACGATGTTGGCAGCGGGTACGGCACAGCTCCCAAGGGGTACATCCTGGAGATGAACGATAGGGGCTTATGCCGCCTGATCGTCTCCCGTGGGAAGAAGAACAAGAATGTGCCGGACGGGGATGCGGAACAGCAGGCGTTCCTGCGCGCGCACAAAGACGCTCATCCGGGTGGCGAACTCGTGCTGAACTCTGTGCAGTTGACAAGCATCCATGCGGGTACATGGCACACGCTTAAGTTGGTCTTTAAGGGCTCTACCATCATAGGCTTAGTGGATGGGCGCCAAGTCCTGACTGCAGCGGACAGTCTTTATGCAACGGGTATGGCGGGTCTTATGGCTGGCGGCGATGAAAAAGCTCTGAGCACGCCGTTTTACGACAATCTTTTGATCCAGAAAGAGGATGGATCAGTCCCCCCAGCCACGTCCCCGCAGCCGGGTCAAAGCGCCATCTATCCACCTGCGAGGAACAACGCGAGCAGACCTAGATAGAACAGCCTTTGCTACTTTTAGAAAAAGCCAGCGGCGGTTCCCATCTCTGCACCGTAGGCTAGGGAGCTGATTTCGATAGTTGCTCCCTAGCGCCTCTCGGTATCGGCGTATTCATGCCCGGCAGGTCAGAAGCAGATGACCCAAGGCGACTACAAAACTAGTCAAAATCTAAACGCTCGTAATTTGGACGATTCACGAAGAATGCTTCTCGGTTTGACGGCTCGAGGGGGTTCATGTCCGGTTCATCAGGAAAGCCCGGTCTTCAACGGCGAAGACTCTCCTATGGCGAATTTGCTGCTGAGTGTAATGGTTGCCTTCGCGCAGTTTGAGCGTGAGCGCTAACGAGGAGGAATCGAGCTGGCGAAGAAAGCCGGTGCGTACCGGGGCAGAAAGCATTCGTTGACCATGCGTCCTTGCTGGCCTCAGCGCTGGGGGATATTGCCCGCGCTCGTGGCGTGACCGAGATTGCCTAGACAGCGGGGATCACGCGGGAAGCCTTGTACAAAGCTCTTCGTCCCGACAGTGCTCCCCGATTCGATACCGTGAGCAGGATGTGCCGTTAAGTCTTTGTCCGCACGCTCGTCTTGGCCGCGGCCTTCCTGGCTTGCACCCGAGGCTTCTCCTTTGCCTCGGGACTATCCTTGGCTTCGTGATACTGATCGAGCAGCTTTCGACCCTTCGCGGCCAGCTTTTTCTCGTCGGCTACGCTTTTCGGCACAGGCTCGCCCCAGGCAGCGGCCTGGAGCGCCTGCCGCGTAGGTTCGCCCTCTTTCTCGACGGGTCCCTGCGGATGCGTGAAGTGGCGCGTCAGGAACGAACCCTTGCGCTTCATCTTCTCCGGGGTGTCTGCCTTACCCTTCACCCCCGCCTTCAAGTGTCCGCCCGTCGCCTCGTTGAACTGCTTGCGACCCTCAGCAGTCAGCCCACCTTTGGGGTCTTTACCCGCCTTGGTAAGTGAAACAGACTTCTTCGATGGCGGCTTTGGCTTGCCGTCCTGCTTCTTTGCAGCACCTGGACCAGTAGGCTTTTTCGTAGGCATGCTCGTGCACTCAGCACGTGAGAAGCAAGGCTGATCGCTGCCGTTGGCCAGGAGTGCACAAGAGTTTCACAGTACCAGACAGAGATGGCAGCCGAGGCGCCGTGCGTGGGAAGATACGGAGATGGCCATGTTGCGCTCCACCTTTATTTCGCTCTCGCAAAACCAGCCGCTGCGCAGGTTCTCTGAAGCTTCGACAGTTGGGCGGAGAGTCTCGTCACGCTTTGTCGCCGGCATGGAGATAGACGAGGTGCTGCGCGCGACCGAAGCACTGAACCGTGAAGGTATCGCGGCCACGCTCGACTCGCTCGGCGAGAATGTATCCACGCCCGAGGAAGCACGGCGCTCAGCCGCGATCTACCATAGGCTGCTCGACGCGATTGCCGATCGCGACCTGAACGCGAATGCAAGCGTGAAGCTGACGCAGATGGGTATGGACCTGTCGCCGACGCTGGCAGAAGAGATCGTGGCAGAGCTGGTCGAGCATGCCGCAGCAGCGCATACGTTTTTGCGCGTGGACATGGAGGGCTCGCCCTACACCCAGGCGACTCTCGACATGGTGCACCGTCTGCACGGGCGTTGGCCTGGCCGGGTTGGCGTGGTCCTCCAGTCGTATCTCTACCGCAGCCAGGCAGACGTCGAGAACCTGCTACGGGAAGGCATTCGCATCCGCCTGTGTAAGGGCGCTTACCAGGAGCCACCCGAGCTGGCTTACCCTGAGAAAAAAGATGTTGACGCGAATTATGTGCGGCTGATGCAGCTGCTGCTTGCGAGCGGGGTCTTCCACGGGATCGCCACGCATGATGAGGCAATGATCACAGCCACCCGCCGGTTTGCCGAGCAGCAGGGAATCGCGAAGTCTGCCTTCGAGTTCCAGATGCTTTACGGGGTGCGGCGTGACCTGCAGCGGCAGCTGGTGCAGCAAGGGTACGGCGTGCGGGTGTATGTGCCGTTCGGGACTGAGTGGTACCCGTACTTTATGCGACGTCTCGCAGAGCGGCCGGCCAACGTGCTGTTCCTGGCGAAGAACTTCTTCCGGAATTAGAAGAACCCGCACAGGGTGGACGACGCCCATTGCTACCGCGGCCTCGGGTTTGCAGGGCACCCCTGTCGCCGGCTTCCGTCACTCCAGCGGCTGACCATGTCAGCTTCCGGCAAGAAGAGCACGGTCAAGCTCACCCCTCTCCGCGCACAGCGACGGAAAGTGACTGCAAGTATTCTGGCGTCATGCGTATGCGCTGTTGTTCCCTAAGGCTGGTACGGTTCGATCGATAGCAGATGCCCGAGCACGGTGCGCTCCTGGGTGGAGAACTCGGCTTGGAAGCGGGCGGAGTTCAGCACGCCGGCACGCTGCTCGGGTGGCAGGCCGCGCAGATCGCGGAAGGCATGGCGGACGGCCATGTTCCGGTCTGGCGGCATCTGCGCCAGGGCCTGCCCGGCGCCGCGAATCTCCTGGCGCTGCTCCGGCGGAAGCCGCTCAAACATCTCGTTACGCGCCAGGATGCGCTGACGCACCTCGGGTGGCGCGTTGTCGAGCTTGTGCAGGCGGTCGATGAGGTGCTGCTGCTGCGGCGCGGGCAGACGATTGAAGCCAGGCTCACTGCGCAGAGCCTGCTCCTGATCCCGGGCATTGAGGTGCTGGTGCTGCTGCATCCACTCTGGCAGGTGCTGGTTGCGCGAGGGCTGCAGCCCCGGTTGCCCGGGTCCCCGACCCTGACCCATGTCCTGGCCTAAGCCATGGCCTTGCCCAGGCTGCGGCAGGCCTGGCCCGGCGCCGTAGCGATCCCGCGGTGCGGGCTGTACTTGAGGCAACGGCCCCGGGCGGGCTCCCTGGTCGTACGAGGGGGGCGGCTGCTGTGAGTGAGTCTGGGCAGGAGCCAGGCATGGCGCGAGCAAAGCGGCGAGGGCGATGACCAATCGCCGGCCCGTCCACCGATTGCCTCCCTGCTTGTGCACGCTCCTCATCGTCCCTGCATTCCTGTTGTTGGCCGGTCTCGTGTCGCTGCTTCACTCTGAACCATAACGCAGTCTGTTGCGGCGCCTTGATGACGCTGCCGTTTACAGACTATTGCCGGAGCCCCCATCGCCATCCGCGGCGTCGAGCGAGTTCATCTGCTGGAAGACCTGGGCATTCTCATCGAGCGACTGGAGGTCGCGCACCGTGGCCGAGGCCTGTGGTGCGGGTGCAACTGCCCGCTGCGACAAGTCGAGCCAGGTTCCGCCGCCGATTGCCAGCAGCAGACCCAGAGCGGCCGCGCCAGCCACAGGTTTCATCTGCAGGTTGGTGAGCAGCAGCCAGGACCGAGCACGATCCAGCCAGCCTGTGCGCGGGCGCTGCTGCTCTTCACGCAACAGCGCCCCCATGCGCGCAGCAAAGTAAGGGCTGACCTCGGGCGCCTCCCAGGTGTCCAACAGCGAGAGTGTTGCCTGGTGCCCATCGAGCTCCCGGGCCACGACCTGCTGGCACGCCGCACAGTCGGCCACGTGCTGCTGCTCCGCGCGCGGTACCGCCTCGGGGTCAAGTAGCATGTCCGGCAGCAGGGTGGGCAGCTTCGCCTCCAGGGTCCTGCAATCCATCGCTTTGTTCTTCATGCGGCGCCTCCTCTCAGACGTAATGCTTCAGCTTCTCCCGCAGCGTCTGATATGCGCGGAAGAGCAGTGACTTGGTGGCTGACTCGCTCAGCTTGAGCACTTCGCCGATCTGCTTGTAATCCATCTCCTGGTACTTGTGCATCAGCACGGCCTGGCGCTGCCGCTCGGGCAGGGCCATCACGTGTTCGCGAATGGCACGCATACGCTCGTCACGCAGCATCTCGTGCTCCGCCGTCGCATGGCTATCAGCCAGATCCGGAGTCGTGCCGGTCTCGGCATCCGGCTGGTCCAGATACACGTTCTGGGCGGCGCGCTCGTTCCTGTGGTCGCGCGCATAGTTCACGCCTAAATTGGTCGCGATGCGGTAAAGCCAGGTCGTGAACTTGGCCTCAGCGCGGTAACTCTCGCGCGACCGATAGACGCGGAGAAAGACCTCCTGCGCGAGCTCCTCAGCCACCGCCTGGTTATGCACCATGCGGAACATGAAGTGCACGATCTGCCGCTGGTACTTCTCAATCAGGTAAGTAAACGCAGAGTCATCGCCCGCGCTGACACGCAGCATAATAGCCGCGTCAGTCAGAGCCTCGGGTTGCTCGTCACGGGGCGGCTTGACCGGGCTCTGCACTGCCCTCGCCGGTCCCAACGTTCCCGCTGTCGCCTGCCATGCCGCACTTGCCATGTCGGTAGGAACCCGGGTGTCGTCAGGAGGTTGCGGTGTTTGTTCGTCGTTGGCGTTTGGGCTGGGGGTGTCGGCATCGACATCGCCGGCAGGGACCGGAGGGCGGCGCTGTGCGGGTTCCTGCCGGGGATCAGCTGGGCTCATCGCTTCAGTTGGATTGTAACTGGATGGCGACTGCGAGGCGCGTGTGGCGCGGGATGTTTCGTGCGGGAAGTCCGCCAGGGAACGCCCGCCGCGGAACGCCGGAACTGTGCGTATCTAGATGGTCGCTTTATCGACCTCAACGCTAATTGCAGGCCAGCCGGAGTCACTTGGGCCAGGCGGCCAGTGCGTTGGCAACGCCCTTGAGCAATGCTATAGTCTGAGAGTTGTTCCAGCCTGCTCCGGGGCGCATAACTCAGCGGTAGAGTGCCACCTTCACACGGTGGAAGTCCAAGGTTCGAATCCTTGTGCGCCCACCATAGTTCACCCAGGTTTGGCGGCGAACGCAGATATTCCTGGACCTCGCTCTGTGTCAACGCCAGAGACTTCTCTCTGCGCTCGTCTGACGGACTCCCTCAACTCCCGCCGTAGACGGCAACTGAGCGCCAACTTCAAGCCACGGCAAGCCCAAGCTAATTGCGTCCAAGCAAGTGCTCTCATCCGGGCGCCTGGCTACTCTGTGCCAGCCAGGCGGCATCTCATCTATGTTTGATTCATTCAGGGCTACGAAAAGGGGCAGGACTATGAAGCGGCTACTCGCTACCAGTGCAATTGTACTTAGCATCTCAACCTTGGCTCATGCGCAGACGGTAGACAGCAAGATCACCGGGCGCCTGGAAGCAGCGCACGCCGTGTTGCACGAGCTGATGGTAACGCCTGACAAGGGCGTGCCGCTTGACATTGCAGCGAAGGCACAGTGCGTGGCCGTGGTGCCAGGATTCAAGAAGGGCGCTTTCGTCGTCGGGGGTGAGTACGGCCAGGGCGTGGCGACCTGCCGCAATGGCGGTACCTGGAGCGCGCCTGTCTTCATCCAGCTCACCGGAGCCAGCTTCGGTTTCCAGGCCGGCGGACAGTCGACAGACCTGGTGCTGGTGGGGATGAATCGCCGCAGCATCGATGACCTGCTCAAAGACAAGATCAAGCTCGGTGGCGACATCGCCGTCTCTGCCGGGCCGGTCGGGCGCAACTCGCAGGCAGCTACAACCGAGCTTGCCAACTCCGAGTTCCTGGCCTACTCCCGCAGCAAGGGACTGTTTGCCGGCATCGATCTGAATGGTGACGAGGTCCACCAGAACTCGAAGGACACAGCCGCAGTCTACGGCGAGGCCGTCTCCTTCCAAAAGGTCCTGAGCGGCGGCGTGCCTACGCCGGCAGCCGCGCAGCACTTCGTCAGCACGGTCAACGAGATGTTCAAGACAGGACGCGCGCAGCAGTAGAGCAGGCCGGGCGTGGCGCGCCTGCTCCACGCCCGGGCACTTACTTCGTCTCAAGCACCAGCACAGACGCAATCGGATCTGGCGGGGCTGCGGGCAGAGCAATCGAGACGCTGCCGTCTGCGGCGCGGCGCATCTTCAGGGACGTGTGCGCCTTGTCGGCCAGCAGGTACGCGCGCTTGACCACGCGCGGCGAACTTGGCACAACGAACTGACCGTGGGGCCAGGTGAACAACTCGATGTAAATCCTGTTCGACGCTGTCGTCGAGCGCCAATCCCACGCAGCGACGAACTTCGCGTTTCCCTTCGCATCCTTCTCTGAAGGGCTGAGTGCACCGGCTTCGGCTCCGAACAACGTAGGCCGGGTGCCGTAAATCGCCTCGCCGTTCACGGCGATCCACGCGCCTACCTGGCGCAGGCGTTCTGCCTCGGGCGCAGGCACATTTCCTTTTGAATCAGGCCCGATATTGAGCAGGTAGTTACCGCCTTTACTTGCAATATCAATCAGGTTCCGCAGCAGGTCCTGCGTGGATTTGAAGTTCGTGTCATCCGACTTGAACCCCCAGGTATCGTTCATGGTCATGCACGCCTCCCAGTCCCGGCCCGGGTAACCCTGCGGCGGGATGAACTGTTCGGGAGTCTCCGTATCGCCGGCATAGCCGCCGCCCAGTCGATTGTTCCAGATCAGATTCGGGTGCTGGTTCAGCAGGGCGACAATCTCACCTGCAAGCGCCGGGGTCATGTCCTTGGTTGGCGTATCGAACCAGATGACAGCTGGGAACTCGCCATAGTTTGACAGTAGCTCCCGAAGCTGCGGAATGGCCTTGGTGTGGAGATAAGTGGCGAAGTCGCCATCCTGTGCCTTGTCCCAGTGGTAGGTCGGCGGCTGGTGGTCGCCGGTCTTGAGCGCAGCGCCGCCGGGAGCAGTCCAGTCCTGGTCCTGCGAGTAATAGAAGCCAAGCTTGATGCCCTGGCGCCTGCACTCCTCCGCCAGCTCGCGGATAGGGTCGCGATGGAAGGGCGTCGCCTGCACGATGTTGAACGGGTCTGCTTTCGAGTCAAACATGGCGAAGCCGTCATGGTGTTTCGAGGTAATGACGATGTAGCGCATGCCTGCCGTCTTCGCCAGCGAAACAATCTCGCGCGCATTGAAGCCAGTTGGATTGAACCGCGGTGCGAGCGCCTTGTAGTCTGCGACCGGGATCGATGCGTTGTTCATGATCCACTCGCCGACCCCCGGGATCGGTTTGCCATCCCAGCTGCCGGCAGGGATCGAGTAGAGCCCCCAGTGGATGAACATGCCAAAGCGCGCATCACGCCACCAGGCCATGCGTGCGTCACGCTGGGCTGCGGTCTCGGTGTCCTGAATGGCTGTCACAGGATGGGCGCTGCTGGTGGCGATGCGCTCGCCCTCAAGCTGCGCCAGGGCAGGCAGGGAAGCGGCGGTGCAAAGCAGGGCGGAGGCAAAAAGGGTGCGGCGGAGCAGTTTCAAGAGGTCTCCTCGGGATCAACGATGGCGAGGGAGATTATACGGAGAGCTGATCTCCGCGTGCCGGAGCGTTCTGGGTACAGGGCTGCTGCGGTGGCCTGGTTGCGGCGCGATCAGAGCTTCGCGCGTGGCTTGATGGAGCCCCGCCAGCCGTTTGATAGGCTACGCTCATGCGAAAGCGCATCCTGATCACCGGAGCTCACGGTCAGCTCGGCCGCGAGTGCGCGCTCACGCTCGGTGCCGCCACGCGCACTCCGTCCGAGGTGGTTGCGCTGGGGCGAGCAGACTGTGACCTTGGCTCGCCGCAAGCACTGCGTCGTGCCGTACGCAAGGCAGCGCCGGACGTGATCCTGAACTGCGCCGCCTATACCAACGTGAACGGGGCCGAGGAGGATCGCGAGGGTGCGTACGCCATCAACGCGCTGGCGCCGGGGATCCTTGCCGAGGAGGCTCTCCGCTTAGGAGCGCTGCTGGTTCATTTCTCAACCGACTATGTTTTCGACGGGGCAAAGGCCGACGCCTACGTGGAGCAGGATGCAACGCACCCGCTCAACGTGTATGGCGCAAGCAAGCTCGCCGGCGAAGAGGCGATTGCCGCGGTTGGTGGGGAGTATTACGTCCTTCGCACCAGCTGGCTGTACAGCGCGCACGGCCAGAACTTTGTACGCACCATGCTCAAGCTGGGACGCGAGCGCGAGGTGCTGCGCGTGGTCGACGACCAGGTGGGTGCACCGACCTCGACCCGGCAGCTGGCGCAGGCTGTACAGCGCATGCTGGTGAGCGAGACTCTCGAGGCAGCATGCGGGGTTTATCACCTGACGGCGGCGGGCCAGGTATCCTGGTGCGGGCTTGCGCGGCAGGTCTTTGCGCGGGCCAGGGCAGGCAGGCTTGGCGCCGGGCTCATGGTCCGGGAGGTGGTCGGCGTGTCGTCCGATGAGTTCCCGTCGCCCGCACAGCGGCCGCTTCACTCGGCGCTCAGCAATGCCAGGTTTCGCGAGAAGTTCCAGTTCTCGCTCGAGCCCTGGCAGGAAGCGCTTGATGCGGTACTGCTTGAGCTTGGTGCGTGAACAAGCCGGAACTACCGGCTCGCACTAATGGCGGCTGCGCACCGATGAAGTCATGCCCCAATGAGGTCACGTCCCGGCCAGCACTGCTGTGCGATGTTGTTTTTGTGCGTGAGCCCGGGTGCTCCCGACGTACCATGATCGAACTTGCCCTATGCCCAGTGATCCTGCAACAGCTTCCGCCGCTCCCCGCTCCCTCTGGCAGTCCGTGGCCGAGGCTCTCCGTGGCAGCCACCAGGATTACACCGCCGGCAGCCTGAACCGGTCGATCCTGTTGCTGGCAATCCCAATGGTGCTCGAGATGGTGCTCGAGTCGCTCTTTGCGGTGGTGGACGTGTTCTGGGTGAGCCGCCTGGGCGCAGATGCAATTGCGACGGTGGGCCTCAGCGAGTCGCTGTTGACGCTTGTCTTCGCGGTCGGGCTCGGGCTTGGCATGTCCACTACCGCCATGGTCGCGCGGCGTATCGGCGAGAAGGATCAGGATGGCGCGGCCATCGCGGCGGTTCAGGCGATCTTTCTTGGGCTGCTGCTCTCGGCAGCAATGGGCCTGCCGTTCTTTCTGCTTGCGCCGCGGCTGCTTCGGGCCATGGGCGCGTCGCCGGCGCTGGTGGCCGGCGGCGCCAATTACATGCGCATCAACCTGGGCGGCGCGGGCGTGGTCATCCTGTTGTTCTTGAACAACGCGATCTTTCGCGGTGCGGGCGATGCCGCGATCGCCATGCGTCTGCTCTGGGTCTCGAACATCCTCAACTTGATCTTTGACCCCTGCCTGATCTTTGGCCTCGGCCCGTTCCCGCGCATGGGCGTAACTGGCGCTGCGCTGGCCACCTTTAGCGGGCGTGGCATCGGGGTGCTCTACCAGTTCTACCGCCTGGCCAGGGGTACCGAGCGTCTGCGTATCTTCGCGCGCCACGTGCGGTTGCAGGGCGCAGTCCTTTGGCGGCTCACCAAGGTGTCGTTCACCGGGATGCTGCAGTTCCTCATCGGGCAGGCCAGCTGGATCGCGCTGGTGCGGATCGTGAGTTCGTTTGGCGCACCCGCCCTGGCCGGGTACACCATCGGCATTCGCATTGTCATCTTTTACATCCTGCCCTCCTGGGGGCTCAGCAATGCTGCCGCCACGCTGGTAGGTCAGAGCCTTGGCGCCGGTCGCCCGGAGCGAGCGCGCAGCGCGGTCTGGCGCACAGGCTTGTGGAACATGGCGTTCCTCGGCGGTGCGGGCCTCCTGTTCTTCACCTTCGCCCCGCAGCTTATTGGTCTGTTCACAAACGATCCCGCCATTATGCCGACAGCTGTAGCGTGCCTGCGTATCATCAGCTGCGGCAACGTGGCCTTTGCTTATGGAATGGTGCTGATGCAAGCCTTTAATGGCGCTGGCGACACGCTGACACCAACCTATGTCAACTTCTTTGGGTTCTGGCTGGTCGAGATACCTGTCGCCTGGTGGCTGGCCATGCACACCCGTCTGCATGTGCGCGGTGTCTTTGTCGCGGTCGTGATTGCCCAGCTGGTCACGGTGCTGATCAGCCTGGTGCTTTTCAGGCGCGGTACCTGGGCGCGGCAGCGGATCTAAAGGCGGCCGCGCTATCGCAGGAAGAAGACAGCCGTGCTGCCAAAGATGGCCAGGCCGATTGTGAGCCATAGCACGTAGTCGCCCGGGTGCCCACTCTGCATGGCGCGCAGGGGCTTCAGTCCATGCTCAAGGTAGACCCCGAGCCGCAGGGAGCGGGGCAGCCGCGCACCAAAGACAGAGCTGCTTGCAAGCGCGATCGCCAGAAGCAGCGCGAGTAAGCCTCGCAACGATGCGCCGCTTAGCCCCTCGTGCCAGTCTGGCGCGTTGAGTGCGACCGTCTGGCCGGTGTAGACGGTATGCAGGTAGGCCGGCTGTGAGGCGAGATGGGCGGCACCCTCCCTCAGCACGGAGAGCCAGCCGGGCGCAAACGTAAGTGTTGCCGCCGCCAGGATGCAAAAGGCCGGAGGAAAAATGTGGTACCAGAAGATGCGCTGGTCCTGCTCGCCGGTTTCGGGCAGCTCGCCGACGTCCGCGGCGCTGTCGCTCCCTGGCTTAGTACCCCACCCGAAGAACGTGTGCATGCCGACCCGCAGCACTGCAGCACCGGTGAGCACGCCCCCAACCAGGTAGAGCAGCGAGATACCGTGCACGCCGGCATGCTCTGCCGCATGATCGGCGCCTGCCTCACCCAGCAGGGTAACGAATGGCGGCGCCGCTGCAAGCCCCGCGCCACCCAGAAACCAGAGACTGGCCGTCCAGCGCAGAGGACGCCCGCGACGATAGATCTCCTGCTCGCTGATAGACCGAAGGCGATGCAGCAGGATGCCGCTGGTGAAGAACAGGCTCGACTTTACCAGCGCGTGACCGAGCAGGTAGGTGAGCATGGCCGCAATCGCAAGTGGGCCCTGGATCGCAAAGGCGCTCAGCATCATGCCGGCGTGGCAGATCGTGGAAAAGGCAAGCAGCCGCTTGAGGTGGTGCTCGGCATAGCACATGAGGCCGCCGACCACCACCGTCGCGCCTCCAAAGACAAGCAGCAGCACCCGCAAGCGTCCACTGGCCGGTGCGAGCGCCTGCGCAAAAAGGACAGAGTGGAGGCGCACCACGGCGTAGAGGCCGAGCTCAACCATAATGCCGGAGAAGAGCACGCACACCGGCGTGGGCGCTACGGCGTGGGCGTCCGGCAGCCAGAGGTGAAACGGCACAATGGCCGCCTTGATCATGAAGCCGCAGGTGATCAGCGTAAAGGCGAAGAGCACCAGAGGATCATGCCGCGAGCCAAGGGCCAGCGAAATCTGCGCCATGTTCAGCGCGCCGGTCACGGAGTAGAGCATGGCAATGCCGGTCAACACGAGAAATGCCGCAACAGTGTTAGTAATGGCGAAGTTGAAGGCGCCCTGGAGCGGGGCGGGCTCGGCTGTCTTGAGACCGCAAAGCGCAAAGGCGGCTGTGCTCATCAGCTCGAAGAAGACGAACAGGTTGAACAGGTCGCCCGTGAGCGAGAAGCCGCACATGGCGGCAAGAAAGACAAGCATCAAGGGTTGGAAATGGCCGTCGCCGCAGTCGACAAAGCGCCAGGAGAAGAGCAGGCTGAGCGTGGTGAGTAGAGCGGCGAGTGTGGCCAGGCCGGCGCCGATCGGATCAACGACAAAGGCGATGCCCAGCACCATGGACCCGCGTGGATACCAGTTCCCAAACCAGTAGACAGTGGTGCCATGCGCGGCGTGTGCAAGCAGGGTCGAGCAGATGGCGAGCGTGGTACCCGCGATCAGGATGCCAAGCGTGTCCGCCATGGCGCGGCTAAGCCACCTGCGCAGCGCGGCCACCATGGCTGCGCCCAGCAGCGGCAGGGCGACGGGCAGGGGAGGCAGGGGAGATGTGTAACTCATGCGGTTACGTTTTCCTGGAGTCGTGATGAAGCGCTAACCGCGGAGCGTCCGGAGATCCTCCGGCGAGACGCTGCCGGACTTTTCATGTGCCTTGACGACCATGGCAAGCAGCAGGGCAACCACCACTGCCTCGACGACAACGTCTGTCAGCATCAGTGCCTGGACGACCGGGTCCACTGTCAGCCTGGTCGTGTCGATATCAGCAAAGATGGGTGCAGCGCCGCCGACGCGGTAGCCAATGCCGAGCAGCAACATATAAGTCGAACTTTGCAGTACCGCCAGGCTGATGACCGAGTGGACCAGGTGCCGGCTGCTGATGAGTCCATAGAGACCGCAGAAGAAGAGCCACGCGGAGACAAAGTAGGGTAGCGAGCGCAAGATGTGCGGCATGGATTCCTACTCTTCCGAAATCTCGTTCGTGATGATCTCTTGCAGGTAGGTGTAGGCGACGAGCAGGAACGCAGCTGTTACCTCGACGCCGACGCAGGCGCTGATGAGCGCAATGTTGCCGGCGGAAAAGACATCTCCCGTTTCGCCCAGCGGCAGGATGTTGGTGAGCAGCGGCACGCCAAAAAGAAGGGGAGCGAGACCGATCAACGCATAGGAGCCTGCACCCACAGCCTCCACTACTTCGACTGCCGTGTGCGAGGTAATACGGAGAAAGGCGTCGGTGTTTTCGCAGGTGTAGACAAGGATGGGAACCGTGGCCAGGATGACTCCGGCCTGGAAGCCGCCGCCGGGCGTGAGTTGGCCATGCAGGCCAATATAGAAGCCAAAAACGATGGTGACCAGCACCGCGGGCAGGTTGATGGCGCGCACCGTCAGCGAGAGCGGACGATCTTTGGCTACCCTGCCGGCCGGGCGCGTGCGCGCACCAGGCTCGCGTCTGAGCAGCATCATGACTCCAAGCACTGCAGTGAAGAGAATGAACTCTTCGCCGAGCGTGTCGAAGCCGCGGTAGTCATAATTGATCGCGTTGACTGAATCGGTGGCATGCCGCTCGTAGACAGCAAGGTGCGAGATCATGTCGCCGTAGGGACCCTGATAGTTCCCCCACGCCGGCAGCCCGAGGACCGCGTAGCAGTAGAGTCCGAAGAAGACGAACCCGGCCACAAGGAACAGGCGAATGCGCAGCCGCTCACTCATGTTCGTCCTGCCCCGGCTTGCGCGTAGCGGCGCTGCGAAACTTCATGCGGGCGACTGCAAGCATGAGCATGAGCGGCAGGGCGACGGTGCCCACGGTGATCTGCGAGAGTGCCACATCAGGCGCCTGAAAAAAGAAAAAGACAAGCGCAAGCAGCAGCCCGTAGAAACCGAGTGTGATGATCTGCGCTGTGACGTCGCGGGTGGTCACCACGGCAAACGCCGAGACCGCGACCAGCAGCAGGAGAGCAGCACCAAACCACATCATCGCCAGGCCCCCGGGCGCGCGGGTCGCGATGTTCCAGGTTCAGCGCCGTCTTGTTTCCAGTCGCGCGTAAACTCAAACGGATCACCAGGCGCAGGCTCCCAGTGTCCCAGTTCGCGAGCGCGAAAGGCGCGCGCCGTGGCATGGGTCACGACCGAGTTAAAGCACAGGAGCACGAAGGTGATCAGCAGGGTCTTCCAGAAGGCCTGCGTGTTGCCCGACGCCACAAAGACGACGGCCGCAAGCGCGATGGAGCCGATGCAGGTAGGCGGGGAGAGAAAATGCAGCGCCTGCGTGGGCGTGCGCATGCGCCACGCACCGATTGCTCCCAGCCAGCAGGAAAGCACGACCACGCCAAGCAGGACATCCTGCACGACCGTCATGGCTGGACTCACAGGTGTTTCTCCAGGAAGCGCGCGAAGATCAGCCCGCCGCCAAAGCCCATGATGGCGAGCGCAAGCGGCAGGTCAATGAAGGGTACGCGCCCAAAGCCGACGGTGAAGAGCACAAGCGCAATGGTCACGACGATGCTCGTCATCTCCAGACCTACCAATCGCCGTTCCGGTTCACCACGCAGGCACATGGCCGCGCAGGGAAGCAACGTCGCGCTGACCGCAACGCCTGAGACAAGAAAGACGTTCACTGCTGCGCTCCCAGCGATCGCGTCATGTCAGAGTTGGGTGTGCGCACAAGTTGGTGGAAGAGCATGCGGCTCTGGTCTGGATCAATGCCAAGCACGATCGAGTTTGGCGTGACCGTGGTGTAAAGGGTGGCGAGCACGCCTCGCCCCTCAAGATGCGGGTCACGCTTGCTTGTCTTGAAGCCGCTCACGCGAAAAAACGACCCCGCAGGCGCAAGACCGAGCAGATCTTTTACCAGCGCCACCGTGATGATCCAGACATCGGCCAGCATGTACCACGGCAGCCGCCAGCCTTGCGCGAGATCTGCCAGAGAGGGTTTGAGATCAAGGCCCGAGCTGCGGTGACAGACCAACAGAAACGCGCCACACGCGAAAAGCGACAGCGCCCCAACGATCATCTCGTCCCGCCTGGTACCTGCAACCAGGAGGATCCACTCGGCCACCATTGTGACCACAACCAGCGTTCCCAGCGCAACGGGAAGAGGCCGTCGTTCTTTCTTGTCGCGGCCGCTCTTCATGCAACAAAGGACGTGGCAACCACAGAAAGGGATGCCTGCAAGGAATGTGCGCTTGCAGGCAGTTGATTTAGACCGATTCGGGCGTAGAGGGCTGGAGCGTGAACTCGACCGTCTGCGTGCCTAGACGTAGGTGCTTGGCCGTCAGGCGCACCGTGCCGGGCTGCTCCTGCGCGCGCACCCACACGGCCGCGGTGCCGCCCATCAGTGCGATGGGATTGTCGCCGATCAGCTCGCCTGGCCCTTCGAGCGTGAAGCTGATCGGGTCATTTGCCGACACGTGGACGTTGCCGAACTCGTCCGTGACGCGCAGCACGATGCGGGTGCAATCGGCCCCATCGGCAACCAGCGTGGTGTCGTCCGGCAGCAGCGCCAGCTTGTTGTCCATGCCATTGCCGGACATGGTACGGGAGACCACCTGCTTGCCAGCGATGTAACCATCGATGCGCAGATCGCCCCAGGGATACGAGAGCTGATCCGAGTTGAGTACGTTCATTTCCAGCTCGAACGGTGGATACTTGAGGTGCTTGAAATCGGTGCGGTTGGGGGCAATCTCAGCCAGCATCTGGAAGTCGTCAGCCGCGGCCCCGCGGGCACGGAGCGAGAAGCGCAGGATGTCGCAGTTGGAGCAGACCACCGCCAGGTGAAAGGCAGTGGACTCGTCGGATTTGGCCCAGTGAAAAGCAGGCTCGAGAACGATCTCCTCCGAAGGCTCGCATTGCGACTTGTAGAAGCCGGCCGCGGCCTTGGGTTCGCGGAAGATATCAGTCACCCCGTGGTAGCAGATGCGGTCGCCGGCGCCGAAGTTCGCGTGCGTGTTGTAGTCAAAGGCGCACCAGCCGATCCCGCCGGAGTACTGGGGACTCGACGCAAGCTGGTCATGGATACGCGCGTGGCGCAGGGTGTGTTCGCGTTGCCGCTCGTCGTCGTCGGTGGTCTTGGTAGGGTAGGTGTGTCCAACAAACTCGGTGTTGAGGTAGATGGGGTGGTTAGGCAGGCGGAGCGGGAAGCCGAAGTCATTGACGGTGAAGACGTCCTCGAGAAACTCGGAGTCTTTATAAGCGCGGATGCCGCCAGTCTGCCGCGTAGAGTCCAGCGCGTGCGCAAGCGCGTTGGTGCGCGTGTAAAAGTCCTGATCGTCGTGCGACTCGTTGATGCGCACGCCCCACAGGATGATCGAAGGGTGGTTCCAGTCGCGGCGGATCATGCGTCCAACATTGTCAATCGCGATCAGCTTCCACGGTTCTGGGCCAATATGCTGCCAGCCGGGGATCTCCTCCAGCACCAGCAGGCCGATCTCGTCGCAGCAGTCCAGAAAATGACGCGACTGCGGGTAGTGCGAGGTGCGCACGATGTTGCAGTGCAGGTTGTGGCGGAGGATCTTCGCGTCCTGGCGCTGCACGCGCCCGGGCATTGCCTGGCCGACAAACGGGAAAGTCTGGTGGCGGTCGAGTCCCCGCAGCTTGACGATCTTCCCGTTGAGCGAGAAGCCATGGTCTGTAAACCTGGCCTCGCGAAAGCCGATCCGGCGGCTGTCCTCGTCGATAGGCTGTCCGTTCTGCAGCAGGCGCACATGCACCGTGTAGAGCTTGGGCTTCTCAAGCTGCCACAGCTCGATGGCCCCGAGTTTTTGCAGGGAGACTGTATGCCGCGCGGGATCGTTCCCCGTCTCAGTGCTCAGGTAGGCAGGGGCGTTGGTCGTTGGGTCAAGGCGCGCATCATTATCCGTGGCCGTTGAGACTGTAACTGGCGCTGTTGCTTTTCCTAGCACCCTGTCTCCATCGCGCAGTTCAATCTCAAGCGAGAGCCGACCGGAGCCTGATAGTTTGCCCGCGATAAAGCAGTCCACCTCGAGGGCAGGGGTGGTCAGCACGTTCATGGGGCGCGCAAAGATGTTGTCAACAAAGACCTCGGGCACCACGCGCAGCGAGACCTCGCGGTAGATGCCGCCAAAGGTCATGTAATCAATTTCGTAGCCGAACGGCGGCATGTCGGCGCGTTCGGTCGAGTCAAGCTGGACGACCAGCACATTGTCCCCATCCTTGCGCAGGTACGGCGTCAGCTCGAAGGAGAACGGGGTAAAGCCGCCCTTGTACTCGCCCAGCGCATGGCCGTTGATCCACACAGTGGACGCGGTCATCGCGCCTTCAAAATCGACAAAGATGCGCTTGCCCTCGGCAGCCGCAGGGTACTTGAAGCGACGACGATAGGTCGAGATGAACTCATAGTCCCTGTCGTCAAAGTTGTGCCAGGGCAGCTTGATATTGGTGTGAGGGATGACGACGCGCTCGAAGTCCGTATCGCTGAACTCAGGCGCCTCAGCGCCTGCAACCCTGGTTGCTTTGTAGCGCCAGCCGCGATTGATCGGCAGCACGGTGCGGGTTGCGCCCGCAGGCGTTGCGCCCAAAAGAGCGGAGGCGGGGAGAGTCGCAGCAGCCAGGACGGCGCCGGAGGTTTTGAGGAAGTCGCGTCGGTCAATCGTGGTCAGCTTCATGAGTGACCACCATAGTAGGCAATCGAGTGAAGTCTTGTCAGGCGTTTGCCCGGATGTCGGTCATCCGGAGGGTCTCAGGATGCGCTGGCTGGCAGAGCAGCGTGCGCGGCCGACTCCTGTTGATGGGCTGAAGGGCGCGCAAAGGGGTGTACGGTAGCCTCGTAATGAGAGATGGTTGCAGAGACAGTAAGGAACTGGGCCGAGACCTACAGCACAACCCCGCGCGTGCTGCACAGGGCTTCCACGGTGGAGGAACTTGCCGCCGCGCTGGCTGACGCACGCAGCGCGGGCGCGCAGGTGCGGGTGATCGGGGCGGCGCAGTCGCCGAGCGATATTGCCATGAGCCAGGAGCATCTGATCGCGGTGCGCGGGCTGAATCGCGTGCGCTCGGTAGACCGCGAGCGCTGCGAGGTGATGGCCGAGGCCGGGATCACCCTGGGTGCGCTTTCAGCAGCGCTTGCCCGCGAGGGCCTGGCGCTGCCGAACCTGGGCTCGATCCTGCGGCAGACGCTCGGTGGCGCCGCATCCACGGGGACGCACGGAACCGGGGTCGCATGGGGCTCAGTCCCCACCTGGATTGAAGAGATGGAGCTGCTCTCCGTCGCGGGCGAACTGCTGCAGGTGACGCGAGAGAGTGACCCTGAGCTGTTTGCTGGAGGCCGCCTTGCCCTGGGCTCGCTCGGGGTGCACACGGCGTTCAAGCTGAAGGTAGTGCCGGCGTTTGACCTGCGCGTGGAGGAGGGGCCGGTAGCGCTGGAAGCAGCCCTCAGGCCGGAGTGGTACGGCGGCGCGGACCATGCGCGCGTATGGTACCTGCCCTTTGTCGAGCATGCGTGGGGCTGGCGTGCATGGCGGCTGCCAGCAGGCCCAGGGAGCGCTGCACCCAGGCGCCCGCCGTCTGTGCTGCAACAGCTCAAGGAGCGGGGCCTGGGGTACCACGGCTTCCAGGCAGGCTTGCGGGCGGCGGCGTCAGTTCCCTCGCTCCTGCCGCGGATCAATCGCGCATACAGCCAGGAGTTTTTGAGCAAGCCTCGTGCCTCAACCGGCGGCAGCGTGCAGCAGTTTACCTTTGACTGCCTGTTCCACCAGCGGGTGGCCGAGTGGGCGGTACCGCTTGCTGTATCCAGTCAAGCAGTACTCGCGGTGCGTGAGCTTAGCGAGAAGCACGGCTTCCAGGCGCACCTGCCTGTTGAGGTTCGCTACACCGCCGGCGATGACCTGTGGCTGAGCCCGACCTATGACGGCGCGCGCTGCTGGGTCGGAATCGTCTCCTACATTCCTTGGGGACGCGAGGTAGCCTGGCGCGCATGGTTCAGCGCTGTGGAAGAGCTCATGCTCAGCCTCGGCGGCAGGCCTCACTGGGCCAAGGAGTTTGCTGCCGGGCCAGCCCAGCTGCAGCGACTCTACCCGCAGTGGGAGGCGTTTGCACGGTTACGGGAGAGGATGGATCCGGAAGGGCGTCTCCGCAACGCCTACACGGATCGGGTCTTCGAGGCCAGCCCGAACCTGTAGCGCCGATACATCGATGTAGATGCGCAAGGAAGATGGGCGCAAAGCTGACCTGCGGCGAGACAGCAGGGGACCTGGCCAGCGCGGTGACGCAAAACAATTAACAATTCCCCGCTACTCTATGCGGAGGCCCAGCGCGCTGCTTCTTGTTGTACCTGGGACAACATGGAAGCCGATGAAAGCTCGGAGCGTCAACACGGAGGAGCCTTGCAACGAGGATGGATGCGCGGGTGGATGCGCGGTTGGATTCGAGGCGCGGCCCTCGCAACAATGCTAATGCAGGCCCTGGCCGCGATGCAGGGCCTTGGCGCCGCCCAGGAGACAGGCACACTCGGCGGGTCAGGCCTCGCTTACGTGGCGCCGGCGTGGATGACGCTGCACGCGTTTGGTAGCGCCGGGGCGTTCGAGCCCCAGTCCGCAGGCGGAGGGCACTCGACCGCGAGCTTGTCGAGGGCGCCCCGCGCGGCGGGCCAGCCTGCTCCGGCAGACGACACGCCGCTGACCATGTTCCCTCATAGCGATCAGACGCCCTGGTATGTTGCCGGCCAGGCCAACATCATCTTCCAGGCGCATCCTTCGTTCCATTCGCCGTACCAGGGCGTCAACAGCCTGCATGGTGCGGGGGAGTACAAGACATCGCTGCTCGGCACGCTCTATCTCGGCTACCAGTTACAGCGGCTGCCGCTGCGTCCACTTAGCCCGCGGGTCGAGCGCTATAACACGGATTTAATACTGAACCTTGAGTCGGCCGGGGGGCGCGGGCTAAGCCAGGCACTTGGGCTGGCTGGCTTTACAAATCTCGACGTGGTGCGCAACCCTAACCTTGGGTCGAAGCCATATGTCGGGCGAGTAGAGTTACACCAGACAATCGGCTTTACTGATGAGATGACAGAAGTAGAACGTGGACCACTGGGTCTGGCCGCGTATGCCCCTATGCGGCGCCTGGAGTTACGCGTGGGCAAGATGTCGCTGCCCGATGTGCTCGACGTCAACGCGGTGCTCGCAGACAGCCACTTACAATTTACCAACTGGACTGTTGATAACAATGGCGCGTGGGACTATGCGGCTGACACACGCGGCTACACCTATGCGCTTACCGCGGAATATCAAGATCGCGACTGGGCTCTGCGGTATGCACTGGCCTTGATGCCGACGGTGGCAAACGGGATCAGTCTTGACTGGGCAATCAGCAGGGCCCGCGGGCAGAACTTCGAGTTCGAGTTGCGACGCAGCCTGGTGCCCGGGCGCAAGGGCGCGCAAAGGGTGCTTGCCTTTCGCAATGCGGCGCACATGGGCACCTATCGTGAAGCCGTGAACGCCTACCTGAGTGGCATAGACACGAAGCCGAACCTTGCTGCGCATGAGCACTTCAGCGCTATCAAATATGGTTTCGGCTATAACTTTGAGCAGGAAGCGACCGAGCATCTGCGTGTCGCTGGACGTTTCGGATGGAACGAAGGGCAGCACGAGTCTTTTGCCTACACCGAAGTGGACCAGACCTTCCTCCTGGGCGCAGACTACGAGGGTACACAGTGGGGCCGCTCGCATGACAAGGCCGGCATCTCGCTTGTGACCAACGGGATCAAGCGCGATCATCAGAACTATCTTGCCGATGGCGGTCTCGGTTTCATTCTCGGCGATGGCCGCTTGCACTATGGACGGGAGACAACGGAGGAGGCCTACTATAACCTTCACGCGTGGCGCGGGCTATTCTTTGCGCAAGGTCTTTCGCATATTCATAACCCTGGATACAACCGGGACCGAGGGCCGGTCTGGGTGCCGTCGGTGCGGGCGCATGTGGACTTTTGAGCAGTGATGCGCGGCGAAACGCAGCATCGCTGTCGTCCAACGCCGAGCGCGGGAACGGCGCGTTGTCATTTGAGCAAAGCGCGGTGGCATCCTGAACAAAGCGAACGATCTGCGGTAGCTATTGCTCCGCGCGGTTTCGAGGTCAGCCGCAAATCCCTCGCTTCACTCAGGATGACAATTCGCTCTTCGCGAGCCGTCCCACCTGCCTAAAAGCTGAAGCGCGCCTGCAGATTCACAATCCGTCCAGCGAGTCCACCCGTTGACTGCCCGAAGTTTTGCTGCAGGTAGTTCGTCACCACCTTGCTCGAATCAAGGTTGGTCTGGTTAAACAGGTTGAAGGCATCTGCTCGTATCTCGATGCGAGCGGCTTCGCCAATGATCCGCGCGGTCGGCAGGCCGAAGGACTTCGTCACCGTCGCGTCCACATCCTGGTAGCCAGGGCCGTCGAATGAATTGCGGTCAATGCCCGGCAGCGACGGCAGCCCGGAAGCAAATCCGCTTGGGCCTGCTACCGGAGCGATCGGGTTTACGAAATACGGCGATGCCATGGAAGCCGGTGCGAGGCTCTGATTGAGAGGGAAGTTCAGGTTCGGCAGCCCGGCTTCATACGCCTTGTTACCGGTATGGTGCCCGATGCCTGGTAGCATCGCCGAAGGGCGCAGGTTGGTGTATCCGCTGGCAGCGTAATACAGGTTGCCCCCTGGAACGTTATAGGTGGGCGTGTAAGGAAAGCCTGTGTGGATATTGAAGATACCGCTGAACGAGAATCCGTCGGCGACCTTGGAGAGCAGGCTGTTGTTGTGGAAGAAAACCGGCTGCCAGAGCCCGTACAGTTTGAACGCCTTACCGTAGTTAAAGTCAGACCGGCCATAGGCAAGCCCCGGCTGATAAGGGTAAGGATTTTCAAAGTAAGGGCCTGAGCCCGTATCCATTGTCTTGGCCCAGGTAAACTCGGCGTCGAACATCACGTTGTGCGACATCTGGTGCTTCAAGCCTACCAGCAGCGCGTTGTTGCTCGAGTTCCCGGTGTTCCCGTAGAAGTCCACATTTTCGACCAACGGATTCTGCGCCTGACCGAAGGCGAATGCGTCCACATAGGAGTTACTCTGCACGATCAGGTGACGACCAAGACCGCCCTGGTAGCCGGCGGTTGCAACCAGCTGGTGACCCAGGTCGAACTGGGTGTCGAACGAAAAATGCTCGGTGTAGACAGTAGGCTGCGTGGATTGAAACGCAGTGAGCGATGCGCCTCCCGCCGTTGGCAGGTTCTGCGCGTTGAAGCCACCCACGGCATTCGGGTTTGCGGGATAGCCAAACAGCGAGGAGCTGTTGGCAGCAACCGCGTAGACGATGCGCGGGTCAATCGCAGCCGGCGAGCCGCTGCTGTAGTTCACCGCGAGCACGTTCGGCGGATTGCTGCCGGCATTGCCGCTGATCGCGATCTCGGTCTGGTTGAAGTTGAGTCCGAAGCCGCCGCGGACAACACCTCGTCCGTGCAGGATCTCCGGGCTGTAAGCAAAGCCAAACTGCGGACCGAAGTTCAGCTTCTGCGCATCGGTCAGGTTGCCGCCGCGACGGACATACAGGTCAGAGTAAGTGCTGGCGCCCGACCCAAAGATGACGCGGTTCAAGTTGTTCTCTTTGGACGATAGTGGGCCAAAGTAGGAGTAGCGCACGCCGGCGTTCAGGGTAAGAGTAGGCAGCGCCTTCCAGGCATCCTGCACAAAGAAGCCATACAAATCCTCGCGGCTATCCTGGCGGTTGGTCGTCGGCGTACCCGTAGCCGGGTTAAAGCTGCCCGACTCGGTATGTGGGGCGTCGTTCAGAAAATCCCAGACGTTATAGAAGTTATAGCTTGGCCGTGCAGAGTAAGTCGGATTGTTCAGGTAATAGAGGCGGGTTACCTCGCCGCCGAACTTGACAGTGTGGTTCCCGGCTACCTTGGTCGCAACATCCTTGTAAGTGTAGGTGTGCTGGTTGAAGTTACTCGGACCCGGCGCACCAAAGAAGCCGAGCTGGCTGTTGCCAGAGATGTTCGCCATGCCGTCTACCTGCGACTGGGGTAGACCAAAGGGCTCCTGCGGGTTGTCGATGATTTCGTTCCAGCGCCATCCTGCGTCGTTGGCGCGGCCTCGTTGAGCAGGGTCGGCGAGAAGACGTGGTTCCAGATGATGGAGTACGCGTCGTTGGTCTGCTGGTGGTGGTAGAGGTTATAGGAGCGGACCGTGCCGTTGTAATCGGTAGTCGTGAGCGGCACCCAGTAGATGGCAAAAGCAAGGTGATCGGCCTTGGTCACGTCGGAGTCAAGCCGGCCGTTGTACTGGCTGGCAACCTGGGTGGTCGGGTTCACCGTGTTGTACAAGGCTACATCGGCCGGCCCTCCGGCAACCAGTCCGCCGCCAACGCCAGGGTCGGTCGTGCTTCGCCAGGTCAGATCCTGGGTACCCAGCGCCTGCTTGAGCGGCGATCCAAGATTCAGTCCCTGATTGGGCACGGTGATGCAGTTGGTGCCCTCCACAAAGCCGGCCTGGGTGCAGGTCTCATTTACCAGCGACGAGGTAGCTGGTGCTGCGCCTGCAAAGCCCAGGTACTTGGCGGCGATGCTGTTTGCAGGAGCGAGCGCGCGGAAGGCTGCCGTGTCGTACCAGCCCGTGCCGGTCACAGCAGAGTGGTCACGCTGCGTCTCATAGGCGAAGAAGGCGAAGACCCTGTCGTGCAGGATGGGTCCGCCGACGCTGCCGCCATACTGGTTGGAGCGTTCGGTATCGCGCAGCAGCCCGCGATCGGACGCTGAGCCCGGATTGAAGGTAGTGGGCCCGTTGAACCGCTGGTAGGCGTTCAGCCCCGGGCGGTTGGCGCGGAAGAAGAGGCTG